>CBEPPX010000078.1:0-7454 GCA_965511205.1 uncultured Ignavibacteriales bacterium
ATCATTAATGTATCGAACCCGGCAACAACATTATTAACGTTTATTACAACCGATTCAATGCCGGCTCCAAGTTTATTAAATTGTTGTGTTAGACTATTTAGTTCCGATGTAATCGATAACAGGCTTCTGTCGGCCGATTCGGTTAAATTTGCAGCAGCATAGTAAAGACTATTATCATTTAATAATTTTCCCATGGTTCCATCGCCTGTATTAACTTTCTGCACAATTTCTGACAAGTCCTTTGTCATCTCCTTCGTATAAGCCATTATTCCTTGCGTCTCTTCAATAATATCTGCAAAACTTACCGGCTCCCTGGATAAAATCTTTCCCCCATCTTCAACCTGCTCCCCTTCGCTACTACCCAGTTTAAGTGAAACAAATTTATTACCAACTAATCCCTCGGTTTGAATTTCTGCATAAGTATCTTTTCGAATAAACCTATCGATTTCTGTCAACAATCTCATCGAAACTTCAAGGACACTAACTGTATCACCTATTATTCTTATTTCTTTAACGGCACCAACATCTATACCGCTTAACCTTACCGGTGCACCGTTACGTAAACCTTCTATATTATTGAAGTAAGCTTTAACAGTGTAAGTATCTTTAAATAACGCTTCTTTGTTGCCAAGCATAAAAATTCCTATAACCAGCAACACACTACCAAGGAAAATAAAAATGCCCAGCTTTGCGCCGGCTATTCCCTTTTTCATTATTAACTCCTGTTGTTTTCTATTACTTCATCACTGAAAAAATTTCTTAAGAAAGGATCACTTGAAGAAACTAATTCATCAATGCTTCCGCTGTGAATAATTTTGCTTTCCTCTAAAACAATTGCTCTATCTGCAATAATTTTTGCACAAAGCAAATCGTGCGTAACAATAATTGAGGTCATTTTATAAGCCTGCTGCAATTCAAGTATTAATGTACTTATTTCTTTTGCAGTTATAGGATCAAGCCCGGTGGTTGGCTCATCGTAAAGCATCAAATTAGGATTAGTGATTATAGAACGAGCCAACCCAATCCTTTTTCTCATACCACCGGAAAGTTCCGAGGGCATTGTATCAACTGCTTCTTCCAACGAAACTGCATCGAGCACTTTGTAAACTCTTTCATCCATTTCAGATTGAGGAAGTTCAAAATTTCGCTTAAGTGGAAATTCCAGGTTTTCTCTTACGCTCATTGAATCGTATAAAGCAGCGCTCTGGAAAAGAAACCCAATATCTTTACGAAGCAAGTTTAATTCCTTACCGTCAAGTCGAAGAACATCCTGTCCATCAACTGAAATATTACCAGAATCAGGTTCCATCAACCTGATGATACATTTTAATAAAACGCTCTTACCGGTTCCGCTTCTGCCGAAAACCACCATGTTCTCCGCTTCATCAACGTTGAATGAAACACCATCCAGAACTAAATTGTTATTAAACGATTTATGTAAATCCTGTATCTCTACCATATTATGCTGTTGGCCATAACCATAAAGTTAGTTTAACTAATACCATATCAAAGATTAAAATTAATAATGAAGAAACAACCACTGCACTAGTTGATGCTTTGCCAACACCCTCTGTACCGTTAGCTGCCGTATAACCTTTGTAAGCTCCAACAAGTCCCACGATATAACCAAACACAAAAGTTTTGGAAATACCCGGGATAGCATCACCAAATTCTACAGAAAAAATCACCCTGTCGAGGTAATAATCCCAGGTCATATTTTGCACTAATACCACCGCAATATACGCACCGATTAGAGCGATGAAAATAACATACACCGTAAGTATAGGAAGGATGAAGGTTGTAGCAAAAACCCTGGTAACAACAAGGTACCTGAAAGGATTAACACCCGATACTTCCATTGCATCGATCTGCTCGGTAACCCTCATAGATCCAAGCTCTGCACCGATACCCGAACTTACCCTGCCTGCAAAAATTAATGCTGTGATAACAGGTCCAAGTTCCCGGACAATTGAAATTCCAACAGAGCCGGGAAGAAAAGCTTCGGCACCAAAACGGAGAAGGACAGGGTGGAGCTGCATCGCAATAACAAATCCAAGTATAAAACCAGTAACTCCAACTATCGGCAGTGTCATCATACCCAGGTCAATCATATGTTTTCTTACCTGATCAATTTCGTAAGGAGGAAGGAACACTTCTTTTATATACCGAATGGAGAACGTGAAAAGACCGCCAATCATTTCGAAAAAATTAATTAATCTTTTCCCGGTTACATCGAAGAATTTATTTGATGCTGAGCTGTTTTTCATCTGGAATCGGTAGAATTATTTTTTTCTTTATTGCGTTAATCAAAAACACTTGGAGCACAACAAAAATAGGTAAAATGAATATGAATATAAATTAGATAATGTTAATTGTATCACTACAAATCTCATTCCCGTAATGCAACGCTGCTTGAATCGAATAAGTGACGGATTATAACATATAGCTTAAAACAAACACAATTAGAAGTGTAAGCCACGAGGTTGCTTTGCCAATTTTTCGTTAATTGACTTAACTACTTTTATGTATCTTTTCAAAAGTTTCATTCTTTATTATACAAAAGCATTTTCATAATGATTTATAACCAGCTTTCCCTTTCCCTGCAGCAAAACAGTAACAACATCAAACCTGCATCCTAATTCCAGTATCTCTTTATCAAAAAGATAAAGTTCTGCCATCTTCTTAATTTGTTTCTGCTTGTTTTTTGTAATTGCATATTCGGGTTCGCCGTACTCCAGGTTTTGCCTGGCTTTTACTTCAACAAAAACTGTATAACCATCGGAAGGATCTTTAGCAACAATATCAATTTCGCCATGACCGTACCTGTAATTGCGTTCCAATATTTCGTAATTTTTCCCCATTAACAGTTTCACTGCTATCTCTTCACCCTTTTCGCCTAATTCTTTATTACTTAAAAACATTATCAGCTTACCTCTGCCGGTGTGTGTTTTAATTCAAACTGAATTTCCCTAAATAGGTTTTTTAAAAACGTCATCCGGTGAAACGGTGAAGTACCATAAAGCTTAATTGATTCGCGATGCTGCTTAGTTGGATAACCTTTATTCTTCTCCCAATAATAAACAGGATATTCAACAGCCAGTTCTTTCATAATACTATCGCGGGTCACTTTGGCAACAATCGATGCAGCGGCAATTGAGAAAGATTTTGCATCACCTTTGATAACAGGAATTACAGGTACAGAATAATCAAATTTTTTATTGCCGTCTGCTAAGATTATATCAGGTTGTACTTTTAACGCTTCCACCGATCGCCTCATGGCAAGAAGCGAAGCATTAAGAATATTTATTTCATCTATTATTTCTACATGAACAACTGAAACCGAATGCGCTATTGACTTTTTTATAATCTTTTCGAATAGATCATCTCTTCGTTTTTCACTCAGCACTTTTGAATCATTAACTCCTTTAATTATAACATCAGGTGAGAAAATAACTGCTGCTGCCACAACAGGTCCGGCAAGCGGTCCCCTGCCTGCTTCATCAACACCTGCGATAAGCTGTATCTTTTTATCTAAATAATTATTATCAAAATTTTTCATTTGCCAAGTAAGATTGCAATTAATCCAATGAACATATTCAGTTTTAATATAGTACTTATTTTATTCAAATTAGATGAAGAATGATCATTAAATAGAATTTTTAAATTATAAACGAGAAGCGGATTAACAACTACCATAATAAGTATAATGAATTCAATCTTATATAAACGGGTTATAAAAGGATAAAGGGTAACAAGAAAAAGAATAGCGGTCAGTTCCACAACAAGTAGTTTTGAGCTGCTAAACCCAAACTTGCCGGGAAATGTGATCACTCCCTGCTTAAGGTCGCCTTCAACATCCTGCATATCTTTAACAACTTCGCGTATTAAATTAATAAGAAAGGCAAAAATTGCTGGAATAATTGCTGCAAGTGGATTACTAACTGCTACTCCGCCGTAAATAAAAACCATTGCAGTTAAAATTGAAACAATTAAGTTTCCCAGGATTGGGACCATTTTAAAATAATAAGAATATAGAAGCAACAAAACTGTTGCAGATAAAGCAATTACAAATGCTGGCAGGTTAATAAAAAATGAAAGTAAAAGTGCAATAAAAGTAAGTAAAACATATTCAGCTTTTGCCTGGCTGACTGTAATTTTGCCTGAAGCTAGAGTTCGTTCAGGATGACTTACTTTATCGGATTCGATATCTTTTATATCGTTAATAATATTTCCCGCAGTTAAAGTAAGTGATGCGGAAAAAGCTGCAAGGATTATTTTATAAACCTGGTATTCTCCATCGATACAAATAGAAGCAGCTACAATCACTGAAAGAAAAGTAATTGCAAAATTAACAGGACGGGTAATTTGTATAAATGATTTTAATGCGGAAATCAAAACAGATATTTAAAAATTAATAGCAATAATTCTTTCCCCGAATTTAATAAACACTAACTGAGCTATCAATTTTTAGTGCTGGTTAAGTTGATTATTTATCAAATTCAATATCTTTATGTGAACCATCGCAGTATGGCTTGTTCTTTGAGCCGCCGCAACGGCACAAAGCTGACTTTCCCTCCTTCAAAGTTTCCGTTCCATCTTTATCTGCAATAAGAACCGTTCCGCTTACAATATATGGTCCGCCTTGTTTTACTTCTATTTTAACCTGGTTTTCTTGTGTACTCTCGTTTTGTTCCATTTCAATTCTCCTTTTTGTTATTAACCAAATTTGATATTATACTTTAAAACTCATTCACAATTCCAAAATGGAATTTCCCTTCGCTGAATGTTTCTCCCTGTGCAATTGCAAAGCTTACACCGAGCAAACCTATTCCTGTTTCAACTGTTAACCCGATACCATACCCAAGAATAAAATCTTCAGCGCTTGCAACTCCCCGCTCAGGTTCTGCTTCTCTAAAATAATAACCGGAATCAAAGAACAAAAATACATACGAGCGGCGGGTTATAAGCAGCCGGTATTCGAGGTTTGTCCATGCAGTTCGTGATCCTAAAAACTGGTCTTCACGGTAACCGCGCACAGACCTTGTACCTCCAAGCCGCCAGAGATCACTATCTTCAAAAAAAGCTCCTGTTAATTCTCTTCCACTAACGGTTATTGCAATAACGTGCCTTCTGAAAATTTCATAAAAACCGCTAAAGCTCGCCGTAAGCCGTTGTAGGTTAATGCTGGTTTCCAGGTTGGGTGGAATGAACTCAGCCGGACCATTTATTTTTTTTCTGCTGAATGAATAGGAAGTTTCAAAAAGAAATCCGCCCGTTGGCGAAAGCGGATCATCGCGGATATCAATTTTAAGACTTAACCCTGTTGTAAGAGCGGACGAGTTATAAACTGTAAATTTCGGTTCTTCTCTTTCTGTTGGAATAACTTCTTCGGAAATAACGAACGCTGCTGCAGAAATATCTTCGGTGGCTAAGTATTCCAAACTGCCGCCAATTTTCCTCTGAACATAAGTTGTATCCTGTATACGTTGAAATAAATCTGCGTTTAAATTAAATGGATAACTGAAAAGCCATGGTTCCAAATATTTTAATTCAAGTTCCTGGGAATTGCGATTGAGCTTCTGCCATCTCACTGCGGCAGCTCTCCCCGTTCCAAAAATATTTCTTAAAATTACATTCACTAGTCCTGTAACATATCCTTTTTCATCATCAGTTGAAGGAGGAATGTAACCGATAATACCATCAAAGTTGTTCGTGTTTTTTTCTTTAACATTTATAAGCAGCACACCGCTATTTTCAGAATCCAGAAAGAAAGTAGGAAGTGGAACCGGGTCGAAGAATCTTAGCTTGTTCAATCGTTTAGGAAGGTCATCAACTTTTTCCTGTGAGTAACCTTCTCCGCTTTCAATTCTAAGTTCACGGATGATTACATAATCCTTGGTAGAAGTGTTACCCTCAATTTCTATCCTATCAATGCTGCTTTCACCTCCTTTTTCTAAAAGAAGATAAAGGTCGGCAAAATGTTCATCGCTTGTAGTATCATCATAAAGATGAACAGATGATATGGTAAAACTGGCAAACGGGAATCCATTATTTTCCAACCGGATTAGCAATTCATCTATGTTTAGCTCAATCTCGAACTTATTGAAAACCTCACCTTCCAGATAAGAAAAAACTGAAATAATTTCTGATAAATCCGATGAATCTGAACTTGTTAGAAATACTTTATTAACAAAAGTAGGTGTTCCTTCATCAATATTTATTACCAAATCAACTTTTTGCGAATCTTCTAATATTGTTACCGAGCTGCCTTCGAATGTGCTGTTAAGATAACCCTTGAGCAAAAGCTCGCCGGCAATTTTCGATTTAGCGCTATCTAATAAACCGGGATAAAATTGGTTGCCTTTAAAAGCGCTTGCAAGATTTATAATTTCGCTATCGCTTAGCAGCGTGTTACCATTTACTTCTGTATTATTAATTGTTTGAGCAGATAAAAAGAAAGGAAAACAGAAAAGGATAAGAAATTTTTTATTCAGGTTTATCATTAATTACTTTCATCTTTTTACCAACCGCTTCCGGTTTAATCTTCCCGGTAAATTCATCTGCAGAAGTTTTTGGTACCCTGCACACATCAAACATTCCGGCATTTGCAGTTCCTAAAGAAGTTGCGAGGATGAGCTGATCTATAAAAGTTACCTGGTGATGCCATCCGTAAACAATACCGGAAGTAAATGCATCACCGCTTCCTGTTGGATCTATAGCTGTAATTTTAGGGACTGCAACTTTATAATGAAAGTCAAAATTGGAAGAGTAGAATTGATTTTCTCCATCAGTAAGGAATGTCTGTTTTACCCCTTTTGAATAAAGAAAATCCAAATACTCTAATTTTTCTTTTTCTGTTTTTAAACTGATTTTAAGTGATGACTCTGTTTCTTGTACATTATTATGAATAACAGTTGGAGAAGCATCGATACAATTTTTAAGATGGTCTCCATAAGTATCACAAACTGAAATTTTACCATGTTTGTTTGTTAACTCAATTCCTGCAGGAAATATTGAATCAGTCTGCTTACACGGAGAACTGCCTGAAAAAACTACAATCGCAGAGTTTGCAATCATCTTTTCCAGTTTCACAAGGAATGCATCGGCTTCATCTTTTGATATTTCAGGATCTTCACAAAAGAAGGAACTTACAGAAGGTTCAGAGGAGTTAATAATTACAGCACAATCGCGTGTTTTTGATTTTGTTGATATAAATGAAAAGTTTATCTCCTCATTCTTCAGTGAATTACGAAAAAATTTACCATTAGCGCCCCCAAGAAAAGTCAGTGCAATGTTCTGCACATTTAATTCGTTTAGCTGCCGGCTAACATTTATGCCTTTTCCACCGGCTTGAAGCTTTACAATGCCGTTTCTGCTTTGATGATGCAGTGATACCTTCTGATATTCATATCTTCTTTCCAGCAGCGGATTAATTGTTACAGTTAATACCATAA
>CBEPPX010000079.1:0-7391 GCA_965511205.1 uncultured Ignavibacteriales bacterium
GCCGCCCGCACCAAGCTCTCTAACTATTTTCGTTAACCCATCAAGCTGGTTTCTGCTGTAACTTGCGCAGCCGCTTGCAACCAATCCCGTTAAAATGCCGCCGGAAGCAATAGTATCTTTGAACACTTTAAATTCAGAATCAGCAAAAAGATCATTTAAAGTGGTAAGCTGCATATCAAATCTTAAATCAGGTTTATCACTTCCATATTTTTCAAGTGCTTCATCATAAGTAAGGTGTGGAATTGGAAGTTGAAGATCTTTTTTCCAGATTTCAGTAAAGAGCGTTTTCATCAACCCTTCAACCACCTCAAACACATTATCCTGATCAACAAACGACATCTCAATATCTATCTGTGTAAACTCCGGCTGCCTGTCTGCTCTTAAATCTTCATCTCTAAAACATTTAACTATCTGAAAATATTTATCAAACCCGGAGACCATTAAAAGCTGTTTATAGGTTTGGGGCGACTGTGGAAGGGCATAAAACTTATGTTTATGAACCCTGCTCGGTACAAGATAATCGCGCGCACCTTCCGGGGTGCTTTTCATCAGTACAGGTGTTTCTATTTCCAAAAAATCATTTTCATCAAAATATTTTCTTACAACCTGGTACATTTTATGGCGGAGTAAAAGATTTTTTTGCAGCGGTGGTCTTCTTAAATCCAGGTATCTGTACTTTAGTCTCAAATCTTCAAAAGCATCAATATTATCTTTTATCAGGAAAGGGGGCGTTTCTGATTCATTCAGAATAACCAGTTTGCTTCCAAGCAGATCAATTTTGCCGGTTTCAAGTTCTTCATTCACAGCATCGTCGGGTCTTTTGCGTACTTCGCCTTCAACAACAATTACAAATTCGGCTCTAAGTTTTTTTGCAGATTCGTAAGCTTCCACATCAGATTCCGGTTCGAAAACAACCTGTGTTTTGCCATACCGATCGCGCAGCCAGATAAAAATAACTCCACCAAGGTCTCTTCTTCTATCAACCCAGCCGTTTAATACTATTTTTTTACCGGCGTCAGTTTCTCTAAGTTCGCCGCAAGTATGTGTCCTTCTTTTAAAAATCATTATTAATTCTCAAAGATAATTCTTCCTCAGTTGGATGGGAAAATTAACTATTCTTTACAGGGCAAACAAATCTGGGAAATGCCTGCCTACCCCTGTATATTCGTTTTATAACCACTTTAATTCTTTGTAAGTTTATAATATGAACACGGTTGAATTAATAAGAAAAAAGCGAGAGGGTTATCAGCTTTCCGAAGAAGAAATTGATTTTCTAATTGGTAATTATTCAAACGGGAAAATTCCTGATTACCAATTTGCAGCTTTCTTAATGGCAGCATATTTAAAGGGAATGAATAAAACGGAAACAGCTCATCTTACCCGCTCGATGTTAAATAGCGGGAAAGTAATAAATCTGAGGGAAATCCGAGGAAAGAAAATTGATAAACATTCTACAGGCGGAGTTGGTGATAAAACTTCTTTAATCCTGGCGCCTATTGTAGCATCACTTGGTATTAATGTGCCTATGATTTCCGGCAGAGGGCTTGGGCATACCGGTGGAACTTTGGATAAACTGGATTCGATTCCCGGTTTTAGAACAAGCTTAAGTTTATCACGTTATAAAAGTGTGCTTAAAAAATGCGGTGCGGTTTTAATCGGGCAGACAAAAGCTATTGCACCAGCAGATAAATTAATTTATGCGCTGCGCGATGTTACCGCAACGGTTGAATCGATACCGCTTATAACCGGCAGCATCATGAGCAAAAAGCTTGCTGAAGGAATTGACGGGCTGGTGCTGGATGTTAAAACCGGAAGCGGCGCTTTTATGAAAGAGCAAAAGGATGCGCAAGCACTGGCTGAATCGCTTATTGACACTGCCAACGCTTTTAATAAAAAGGTTATAGCTTTTATTACTGATATGAACCAACCGCTTGGAAATTATATCGGAAACTGGCTGGAAGTATATGAAACTGTAAAAGTACTAAGGGGCGAAAAGGAAGGCGATGTTTTAGATTTGAGTTTGGAACTTGCGGGCGCAATGATCTATCTTGGTAATAAAGCTTCTTCAATTAAAGAAGGCGCAGAACTGGCAAAGGAACAAATTAAGAATGGAAAAGCATTTGATAAGTTTCTGCAAATTGTAAAACTTCAGGGTGGGGATACAAGTTTCCTTATCAAGCCGGAACTATATCCCAAATCAAAATATTCTAAAAAAGTTAGCTTAAATAAACCAGGTTTTGTCAAAGCAATTGATAATTACCGGGTTGGAATGGCATCGCTTGAGCTTGGCGCCGGAAGAAAAACCAAAGAGGATATTATTGATCCAACAGCAGGAATAATATTTAATGTAAAAATTGGTGATGGGTTGAAAAATGATAGTGTTATAGCTTATCTTCATTCTTCTTCTTTATCAAAAATCCGTAAAGCGGAACAAATTTTAAAAACGGCAATAGATATTTCTAAATCAAAAGTTCGCAAACCAAAATTAATTAAAAAGATAATTCATTGATGTGAGGATTATAACTCCGTCATTATATAATTAAACAGGAGGTAATAAGATGTTATTTATAGTTGCAATCATAGCTGCAATTGCAGCATTCATATTTCGTGCTGGTGCAAAGAAAAAATTAAACAAATCCGAATCTTCATTTGCCCTTATTGGAATTGTTGTTGCTCTGCTAGTCGCCGTTAGCCAGTTGGTAACTGTTATTCCTGCCGGTCACACGGGCGTCATAGACTTCTTGGGAATGGTAAGTGATAACACCCTGAAACCCGGAGTTAACCTTGTTAACCCAATGGCAAAGGTTGAAAAGATGAGTATCAAAACACAGGAGCTGAAAGAATTAATGTCTGTCCCATCTAAAGAGGGATTAAGTGTTGATTTGGAAATTAGTCTGCTCTTTAAATTAAATTCGGAAAAAGCAAATGATATTTATAAAACGGTGGGACCAAATTATGCGGAAATTATCTTAACGCCCCAGTTTAGATCTGTGGTCAGGGGTGTAACCGCACGTTATGAAGCAAAAGCACTGTACACCGCTTCCCGTGAAAAGCTGGCGAGTGAGATTCTTACTGAGCTGGAAAATTTGGTTGGTCCCAGGGGTATTATAGTTGAGCAAGCTCCTCTAAGACAAATCCAGCTTCCAGCCAGACTGACACAATCCATCGAAGAAAAATTACAAGCCGAGCAGGAAAGTCAGCGAATGGAATTCATACTGCTAAAAGAAGAGCAGGAAGCGGATAGAAAACGAATTGAAGCAAAAGGTATTGCCGATTTTCAAGATATTGTTGCAAAAGGTATTAGCGATCAACTTCTTAGGTGGAAAGGTATTGAAGCCACCGAAAAGCTCGCTAATTCACCAAATTCCAAGGTTGTTGTAATTGGTTCCGGTAAAGACGGGCTTCCTCTCATTTTAGGTGGCAATTGATACTTGCTTTTGAAGCAGGCGAGTAAATTAAAATAGTGTCCGGTGAGTCAGTTATAGAATTGACTCTTTGCCGGGCATTATTTATTTTTAGACTGGTTAGTCATTTTTTATAGAGAGTGAAATGGTACCTTCATTACATGTTTTGAATATAATCCTTCCTTTATTATACCTGGTAACTTTTGGCATCTACTTTTACGACTTTATGAAGGGGGAAAAGAAGTTCATTAATACAAAAAGAATCTTCCTCTTTATAACCCTTATCGTTCATGTGGTTTATATAATTCAGAGAACAATTGCTTTCGATCATCCGCCGATAACAAACGTCTTCGAAATTTTTACTATCCTTGCCCTCGCTATCTGTTTCTCTTACTTTCTACTTGAACTTGTAACTGATATAAGAGGAACCGGTCCATTTATAATTGTTATCTCATTTATCTTTCAGCTCATCTCCTCAATTTTTATCCAGGACATGGTTGCAGTAGAAGAAGTTTTGAAAAACAATCTACTTGGTGCTCATGTTATTAGTGCGCTCCTGGGATATTCGGGTTTTACTATTTCGGCAGTTTATGGTTTTCTCTACCTTGTACTATATAAAGATATAAAACTCAACAAGTTTGGTTTGATATTTAACCGCCTGCCAAATCTTGAGGTTTTGGAAAAGCTAAGTTTTTATTCTTCGGTTATAGGATTTATTACTCTAACCATTTCTATTATTATTGGAATTATCTGGCTGCCTATAGCATTTCCCGATTTCTCCTACTTCGATCCGAAACTTATCAGTACTTCTCTTGTATGGATTTTATACTGTGTTGGAATTTCAAGCAAAGTGTTTGGGAAATGGCGTGGCAGAAAGCTTGTCCGGTTATCAATAAGCGGTTTTGTAGTTGCGATTCTGTCAATCATAATGTCCAACTTTATCGCTCAAAGTTTTCATTCCTTCTATTAAGATTTTATGAAATTACTTTCTGTATCAATAAATCATAGAACTGCGCCGGTAGAATTAAGAGAAGCAGTTTATCTTAGCGAAGATGAGATAAAAGTGTTCATCAAGGAAGCTAAGGAAAAATTATTTAAAGAAGGCTTGGTGCTCTCCACATGCAATCGTACTGAAATATATGGTGTTCCCAAAAAAGAGGGAATAACTCATTTTCATATTCAGGACTTTTTACAAAAAAATAAATCCGCGGGGGAACTAAAACCTGAACATTTCCAGAATCTTAGTTCACAGGAAGCCGTTAAACATCTTATTAATATCTCAACTGGAATAGATTCGATGTTAATAGGGGATAACCAGATTCTAAAACAGGTAAAGGATTCATTCCAGATAGCATCAGAAACACACTTTGCCGGATTTATGATGAAACGTGTTTTCGATGCGGCAATACATGCAGGAAAAAGAGCAATTACCGAAACAAGAATTAGCGACGGCGCTGTAACAGTCAGTTATGCGGCTGTTCAGTTAATTGAAAAAATATTTTCGAATCTTAATAAAAAATCAGCATTGGTAATTGGCGCAGGGGAAACAGGAGAGATTGCAGCAAAGCATCTTAGAGATAAAAACATTGGCAAGCTCAGCATCACCAACAGAACTACTGAGAAAGCCAAATCGCTTGCAGAAAAACTTAATGCGGAAGTTTTACCTTTTTCCGATTATATAAAATCACTTCATAAATACGATGTTATAATCAGCGCAACAAGCTCACCTGAAATTCTACTTCATAAAGATGTCTTAGAAAAAACGATGAAGAAACGTAATTACGAATCGATGGTTTTGATGGATATTGCAGTCCCGAGAGATATCGATCCGGAAACAAAAAAAATTGATTATGTCTTCTACCACGATATTGATTCTTTAAACATTATCGTTGAACAAAATTTATCCAGGCGTAAAGCCGAGATTCCAAAAGTAGAAAAAATTGTTGAGGAGGAGTTGGCAAACTTATTCGAATGGTATAACTCACTGCAGGCAGGCCCAACAATTAAAAGCATAAGAGATCTGTTTGAAGAAATACGCGCAGAAGAGGTTGAAAAAAACATTAACCGCTTTTCATCAGATGATAAAGAAAAGCTTGAAATAATTACCAAAAGAATTATAAATAAAATACTTCATCATCCAACAACTCTTCTTAGAAAAACAGGTGATAATACTTTAGGAACAGATGAATCGGCTTCTAAAATTGGAATTATAAGAGAACTGTTTGGAATAGATAAAAAAGATGATGATGAGAAATTATCTTAAAAATTATTGACAGGATTTAGCATTGTACAATAAAATAATAATAGGTTCTCGTGGAAGTGATTTAGCTTTATGGCAGGCAAACTTCATTAAAAAGCAGCTTGAAAGGAAAAACAAGAACCTTAAGGTTGATATAAAGGTGATAAAAACTAAAGGAGATAAAATCCTTGATGTTGCTCTTTCAAAAATTGGAGACCGCAGTCTTTTCACAAAGGAGCTTGAAGTAGAACTGCTTGCAAACAAAATTGACCTTGCTGTTCACAGTTTAAAGGATCTTCAGACAGAAATACCAAAAGGTTTGATGCTTGCTGCTGTTACTAAACGTCACAATGTAGAAGATGTCCTTATCGCCCGCAAGAAAGGAACCACAATTGAAAACCTGAAAGAAGGTGCAGTAGTTGCAACCGGTTCTTTAAGAAGAAAGTGCCAGCTTATGCATCTCCGCCCGGATATAAAAGTTGTCGATCTCAGGGGGAATGTTCCTTCAAGAATAAAAAAATTTTTTAAGTCTGATTGGAATGCAATAATACTTGCAAGAGCCGGCGTTGAAAGATTGAATCTTAAAAAATATATCTCGTCATACATAAACACTGATTTGATTCTGCCGGCTGTTGGGCAGGGCGCACTTGGAATTGAAATTAACTCGGCAAACAAAAGAATATGGGAAATAATTCAATCGGTAAATGATGAAACAACTTTTAGTGAGGTAAGTGCTGAGCGGGCTTTGTTAAAAGAGCTTGAAGGCGGCTGCCAGGTTCCAATTGGTGCACTGGCAGAAGTTAAGGAAAACGGTTTATACCTGGATGCCATGGTTGGATCGTTAGACGGTTCAATTACTTACAGGAAAAAAGTTAGAGGAAGTAAATTACAACCTGAAAAGCTTGGCAAATCGCTTGCAAAGGATCTTAAAAAAGCGGGAGCAAAAATAATACTTGACGATATTTATAATACTGTGAGGGCAAAATGAAAAAAATATTTTTAATTGTTACCGCTCTGCTCGTTGGTTTCCTTATCTATTCCTGCAGCTGTTTAACTTGCGGCAGCAAGGAAGAAGCAAATGTTCCGCTGGATGTTTTAGAAAAAGCAGATTCTTTTATTGTTTCTAAAACCGGTGAACACTTTTTTAATAATTACATAGCCATAGATTTTTTCAGAACAAAACATACCGCTCCTTACTACGAAATGGTTTACGAGTTGTACATCCCGGAAAAATCCTACGTTGATGCACTTATAAAATTCACTGTAGATTCCGTTGGAAATGTTGTGGAAAAAAGGGACATAATTGGAATTCCAAACTGCCGTTTTTATCCACTGGAGTGTGAGTTTAATATTGATGAACAATCAGCCAGGCAAATTGCTACAGATAATGGTTTGGAAGAAGGTATAAAAGAATGGAAGGCTGGTTTTATCTGGAATGCTAAGTATGGGAAATATGTTTGGCATTTTCTATCAACGCTCGAAGAAATGGAAGGTGAATTCGGTTACAGGGCAAAAGGTAAAGAAGTGATTATTGATCCTTCAAACGGTGAAGTAATTGCGCTAAATGACTGGAATATAATGTGATTTGATATGCAGGTTATTGAAAAGAAAGAAATAAAAAGACAGAAAAAGCGGGAAAGAATAATTGAAGCTGCTGCTGAACTTTTTTCCCACAAGAGCTACCACGAGGTAATGATGGAGGATGTTGCCAAACTTATCTCGGTTGCAAAGGGTACCGTTTACAACTA
>CBEPPX010000080.1:0-7346 GCA_965511205.1 uncultured Ignavibacteriales bacterium
GAGATCTTAAAAGAAATAGAATCCATCTCCTTGAGTGACATTCGAACATCTATGTTTTCAAAATAAATATTCGAGCAATAATGTAATGTCCTCTTTTTTATATAAGTCTTAGCTAACATTGATTACTATTTTTATAATCAGTAAGCCAGAGGTAAAAGAACTTCCCTATGCTATAAAAATCTTCAGTTAACAATAATAATTGAGTTTCAGATTTGAGCTAGCGAACCGACTCCAACATGCTTTTGGTAGACTGGTGTCGAACTACTGATTCTAGTGTTTGGGGGATATGTACTCTTTATCAAATATCAATTAGAATGAGCAGTAGATTGTCAATCAGTAGGTAAGTATGGATTGTGAAAGGATGTAAAAGGTTATGCTTATTGGGTTCACCAGAGTGATCACTGGCAGACAACTGACAACAATTAAACAGGTAATCTTTAATTTGATAATGCAAATTAAATTTTTATAACTAGTTCATACAAAAGTACGTAATGAAAGATTACAAAAACCCCCGCTTATGTTATTAAGCAGGGGTTGAAAAATTCAAGTTATTAGGTATTTACTTCATCAACACCATTTTCTTAGTTTCTACAAAACTACCTGCTAGTAGTCTATATAAGTAAATGCCACTTGGTAATTGTTCAGCATTAAATTCAATTTCATAAGTCCCGGCTGATTTTTCTTCATCTATGAATACACGAATCTGCTCTCCTATTACGTTGTATAGCACAAGGGAAATATCGGATTTTACAGGTACACTGAATTTTATGATTGTTACCGGATTAAACGGATTTGGATAATTTTGATGGAGTATAAATTCTTCTGGAATAGAAGCAACTTCATCCGATTCATCTTTCACGCCAACAATCTCACCTAAAGTCATTAATCCTGCAGTAATATTTTGTTCGGCTTCCGTCTGGTTCATATAGTATAAAGGAAAATCGAAAACAATAACCCTTGCGTCAGTACTTAAGTGTTGCAGAGAAACTGGTAAATCGTGATAGACTGATGGGGGTTGCTGTGAAGACCGATATGAATGAAGCAGCTGTGTACTTGTACCTCCCGTTACAGAATGAAATACCTCCATAGCAATAAGGTCACCACCGAAGTTTGGTATCTTTACTGAATCTACTATGATTGAGAAATAGCCAGATACCAGGGTATTTGCTCCTCTAAAATCGTTGCTTGATGCTACTTCTGAAGAGTCTATTTGCATATAATCATAAATAAAATTGCCGGGTTGGAATGATTTAACCATAGCATTATCCTCAGAAACATTTTCAATCAGTTTCCAGCCGGATAACAAAAGCTGCCCGCCATTCTGAAGGTATTTTCTAAGCGCTGTTGTATCTTCTGCGATTTTATGTTGGGGAAACCTGGTATCGCTATGGAGCACTATGGTTGAGTATATACCCATATCCGCGTCAGTGATAAGCTTGTTTTGTAAAAGACTATCTGCTACGTCCCACTCGTCAGTTACATTGAAATCATTTAAAATACTTGTATAAAAATCATCCACTGCCTCATCGGTTGGAAAGATGGGAAGACCACCGGCCCCGTCTCTGCTTTCATCCATAATAAGTATTCCGGAATCGTGAGTTGCTAAGCGCCCTTGTTTAAAAATCGAAGGGGCACTCAAATTATTATTTACATCTCTTGCCTGTATTGAGTACGAATAATAAATTACTTCGGTCAGTAATTGTATCAGCTTATGGTGATATGGAAAATATAAGAACTGCGATGAACAGGGGCGCCTATGATTTTACTACCAAGCCTATCGATTTAAAGGACCTCGAAATAACTATCGAAAAATCACTTAAAGAAATTGAAGAATATAAACTCGCTTTATTAACACACAATAAATTAATCGCTCTTCAGAAGGAACTTGATATCGCTAACGTCATACAAACATCTATTTTACCGAGAACATTTCCTCCTTTCCCCGACAGAAAAGAATTCGACATCTTTGCTAAAATGATTCCAGCGAAAGATGTTGGTGGTGATCTTTATGATTTTTTCCTGATTGACAAATACAGGTTGGGAGTTGTAATCGGAGATGTTTCAGGAAAAGGTATTGCAGCCGCACTGTTGATGGCGGTTTGTAAAACATTGTTAAAAGCAACTGCATATAAGGGAATGCCGGCAGATAATATTTTATCCGAAGTCAATAATATTCTTCTGGATGAAAGTCCGTCAAATATGTTCGTTACTGTTTTTTATGGAGTGCTGGACACACGCAGTGGAGCATTTGAATATTCAAACGGCGGACATAACTCACCTTATTTGATTTCTACTGATGGAAAAGTGAAGCCGCTTGAAGATATCGGAGGAATGCTGATTGGTGCTATGAAAGATGTAGAGTATGAATCAAATGTGATTATGCTGAATCCCGGAGATACTCTTTTCTTTTATAATGATGGTATTACTGAAGCTTTCAACAAGGACAACGAAGAATTTCAGGAAGTCCGTCTTTCACAAATTCTTGAAAATAAAAATTTTTTAAGTGCTGATGATCTTGTTCAACAAGTTTTTGAAAATGTTCAAACATTTGCGGAAGGTGTTGAGCAGTCGGATGACATTACCTGTTTGGTATTGAAGTATTTGAAGCGCTAAAAATTACCAAAATAAAAAACCATCGAAAAACAATCTATTTCCGAGGTTTCTGAGAGCTGGTAGACGGTCTCGAACCGCCCACCGGCTGATAAAATATAAGCAGGCAATCTTCAAATTTATTTTATAAATAATACTTTTTCCCTAAGTACATACAAAAGTTCTTAACAAATGAGAAAATATTTGCTAATTATAAACCAAATAAATGTTATTTGGTATTGTTTTTCGGATAGTCTGAAATTAGTTATAAATTATTGACAGGTTCAGTTCTTTTAACCTCTTGATTACCAAAAAGCCCCCACTACAATAAACATAGAAAGGGCTATAAATTATTAATATTACTCTTGTTTACTTCATCAAGACCATCTTTTTAGTCTCAATAAAATTTCCTGTTTGTATTCTATATAAATATATTCCACTTGTTAGATCAGTCCCATCAAATTCAATCTCATAACTTCCAGCAGGTTTTTTTTCGTTAACTAATTTGGCAATTTCGATGCCTAACATATTGTAGATAGTAATCGTAACAAAACCTGGTTTTGCTAATTGATAATTAATAAATGTAGTCGGGTTAAAGGGATTAGGATAGTTCTGCTCCAAATTATATGCGTAGAAATCGACGTTTTCATTTACAGAACTTGTTGATCCGGTCGTGAATCTGAATACCTCGGAAAATATTCCCTCATAATTCGCTGTTGCTCCTCTTACTCGCCAAAACAATTTTTTATTTTCCTCAAGACCGTTTACAGAATATGAAGTGGAAGTAATGCCTGGTTGGTTAACAACGAAGTTAATAAAAGAACCAAAAGTTGATATTTGAAGAGTGTAAGAAACTGCACCGGTGACTGGGGTCCATTCAAATGTAGGGCTTGTTGAAACATTCACAGCGCTATCCGGCGGTGAGATTAGAATTGGGACATCAATTCCTGTTGTAAAACTTCTAACCTCAGAATAGTCGCTAATATTTCCACCATTGTTTGCTTGTACACGCCAAAAATATTTGACAAGACCTAGTTGCAAACCGCTTACCCAATAATTTGATGTTCCCACCAAATCATCATACTCTATTGTTGCAAAGTTAGAATCAGTTGAAAATTGGAATCTATATAAAACTGCAGACGGTACCGGGGACCATTGAAAGCTTTGCGTAAGCATTACACCTTCAAGACCATCATCGGGAGAGATAAGATCTGGTGCGTCAGGAACACTGTCATTGACACCAAGATATGTAACGAACATTTCAATTTTTTGTACGGGCCGTTCTGTACCAGGTACTACAGGTGAGTTAACAATATCATCTACCACCGTCATCCCCTCGTATACTCTTCCATATGCTGTGTACTGCCCATTCAAACTAGAATTATTAACAACGTTTATAAATAACTGTGAGGTTGCACTGTTAATATCAGAACCTCTCGCAGCTCCCAGGATTCCCCGAGCGTGATTTATATTTGTAAACTCAGCAGGTACAGTAGTCTGTGTTGGATCACCAAAGCCCCATGTTGACGGATCACCATGCCGAGAATTAGGGTCTCCTCCCTGAATAACAAATCCGGGTACTACCCTGTGGAATGCCGTTGTATCATAAAATTGGATTGACACAAGGCTATCAAAATTATGAACATGCAGAGGTGTTATTATTCTAAACAGCTCAACTTTAATATCTCCTATATAAGTACCCTCCCTTTCACACATCATGTTGTATTGAGGCATTCCAGTTTGAGCAAATGCATCTATGCTTAGGAATAAAATTAATAGGGTTGTAATAAATAATGGATGTGGAATTTTCATATCTTCATCTCTTTTATGAATCCTGTTCTAAATATAGCACGTACTGATTTGAGAATAAAGTTAACGGCAGAAAAGATTCATTAAGAAAAATAGACGGTCATATCAATATCCAATTAATTAGATAGTTAATGAATATGATGACTGATTTCTTACTATCAAAATAGTGCACTTCGACTTAATAATAACCATTGTCATATCGTCATATTTGTTTCATTGCACTCTCATAGAAAATAAGAAGTTATAGCTATAAAGTAAAAAAATAGTAGCAAAACCACCCGCTGATCGACAATCAGTCGGTAATTAAAGATTCTTCATTCCCTTTTAATCTTTTAGCAAGTTCTGTTCAGTTCGTTGTTCAGAAAAGTAAACTAGGTTTAATCGAAAAATTCTCTGTTGAAAATAAATGATAGGTAACGTTTTTAATTTGTTTTATTCAAATAAATAAGAAAGAATCCCAAAATCTAAACGGCATTTTACTCTACCTATTTTTCGCAAATTATCGTAATAATACCCATTTTTCATAATTCTTACCTGTTTTTCATATTTTGTTTATAAATGTTTTCTGTAAAAATCTATAAAAAATAAACGTTTTTCATAGACTTTAAATGTTTTTCATGTATATTTGCAGTAAGCATTTTTCAGATAATACTATGAATAATAAACGATTTTCACAAACAATAAAAGTTTTTCACGAAAGAGTTGCTCCTGAAGAAGGGAATTTAGTAGGATATGGGACAATCATCGACTCCTTAAAATTAACTGTCCCAATACCACGACAACTTGCATTAATAAGTAAAAAACATAAGCGATATTCTGTCGAAGGATGGCAGGTATTCACAATAAAACACCAACCGCAGGAAACGCTTTATAATCATTTGGTTTTTGCATTAAAATATGAAGGCATAAATCTACTGTTCTTTAAAAAATTGTTTGAACAGATAGTACAAACCACTATTGAAGAGTGGGTACAAAATGAACCGCTCAGTATATATAGTCGCAAAATCTGGTTTTTATATGAATGGCTGATGCAAAAACAATTATCTGTTTCCGATTTAAAGGATGGTAATTACGTCCCTCTTATTGATGAAAAATTACAATATGCTTCTCCAGTTAGTACAAATTCAAGCCGACATCGAATTAAAAATAATTTACCAGGTACGGTTAATTTTTGTCCGCTCGTTCGCAAAACACCAAAGCTGGAAAAGTATATAACAGAAAACTTAGCTGAAAAAACTAATTTAGTAATTAAAGATGTACACAAAGATATTTTATTACGTACGTCCGCTTTTTTGCTATTAAAAGATTCAAAAGCTTCTTTTACAATAGAAGGTGAAAGTCCCACTCACAGCAGAACTGCACGATGGGGTAGAGCTATCGGACAGGCCGGCAGTAAACCACTTAGCAAAGATGAACTGCTTCGCCTTCAGCAAATTGTTATTGATAATAGTCGTTTCATAAAAATGGGATACAGAATAGAAGGCGGATATATTGGCGAGCATGATAGGAATACAGGTGCACCTATACCTGAGCATGTTTCGGCAAGATGGCAAAATGTTGAAACCCTAATGGAAGGATTGATCGATACAGCAAAAAAATTAGAGGAAAATAATTTTCATCCTGTTTTAACAGCTGTTAAAATTGCATTTGGATTCGTTTTTATTCATCCTTTTGAGGATGGAAATGGAAGAATACACCGATATCTTATACATCATTTATTAGCAGCAATGAGATATACGCCACAAGGTATAATTTTTCCTGTATCAGCAGCAATATTGGAGAGAATTGAAGAATACAGAAAAGTGTTAGAGAGTTACTCGCATCCATTACTTGACTTTATAGAGTGGGAAAAGACAGTTGATAATAATGTTGAAGTGTTAAACGAAACTATGGACTATTATAGGTATTTTGATGCCACTCTTCACTCTGAATTTTTATTCGACTGTGTGGATTATACAATACAGAAAATTATTCCAGGCGAAGTTTCATATCTTCAAAAATATGATGTTATGAAGGCTTGGCTTGATGATCAATTTCAAATGCCTGATAAAACAGTTGCATTATTAATTCGTTTCCTCGATCAAAATAACGGAATATTATCTAAAAGGGCACGAGAAAAAGAATTTGAAAATTTGACGTTAGATGAAGTAAAAGAAGTTGAGGAAAATTATAAAGAAATAATGTCTTGATAAAAAAAAATAAAGAATGACTCACCGATATACAGCTTAACAAAATATTTCCAATAGTTGCTTTCGACCCAGCTGGCACTTCCTCCCTTCGGTCGGCCGTTGGCTTCACCTACCTGCAGAAGTTTGACCCATCTAACGAAGGGGAGTTCTTTTGATCATACTTATTGTCATCAACAGCAGGTTATCTATCATCGGTACAATATAGGAGGTTATAGGACTCGGAGCTTTCGGGGTAAAATCCTTAGTATGCTACAACTGGATTTAGCAAGTTAATATGATTAATTTGTACTGTATCCTTTCTAAAATTTAAACTCGCAAAATGAAAAATAGAATAAAAAGAATTATAGAAGAAGAAACTGCGTTTCTTAAAATAACACCTGAAATGTTCAAGCAGTTTGCTGAAAGAGGCTGCCGAATTGCCTTCAATGATGACCTGGCAACACGTATAGAAAAAGCTGGTGGTGAAGAACTTCAGCAAGATGGGTTGAGAGAAATTTTACTTTCATGTGTATACGGGGGGTTAATTGAAAAGCTTACGGCAAATTTGAACTAAAATTTTAACCGGCTGATGGGCAATAAGTATCCACTCACACGGAATCAGAATCTTTGTTTTTAATTTCTATTAGCACTTTGGACGTGACACTTGACAAGTAAGATTTATTGGCAGAAATAAAAAAACCTTGCAACTTATTTAGTGACAAGGCTTTACAGACTGAGCTGGTGAACGGACTCGAACCGCCGACCGGCTGATTACAAATT
>CBEPPX010000081.1:0-7342 GCA_965511205.1 uncultured Ignavibacteriales bacterium
GATGATATCCATGCTTTTGAGGCATCAATACTTATAAAAATATTTATTTATGAATATTGAACTATAAATCATGTTGTTGCATTGGAATTTGCTCAGCACCAAGTCGGTGTCGTTTTTTTTCCATAATAAATACGAGTGCAATAGCTATCATTAAAAATAATGTGACTGCTATTGTTAAAGCCATGCTATATTGTCTTTGTATAAAAATTTCACCTTCGCCAGGAAGAGGAAGTGGAGATGGGCTAATGGGTAATCCATATTTACTTGCGAGCCGTGTAATATTTAACATATGAATAATAGGAATATCTTCCTCCGCCATGGAGATGAGCACACCTCTCCTTGGAAAATTTTTCATCGCCAACGATTTGGAAAATCCACTTGAAATAAATTGACTGTTTTCAGTTGATCCGAGACTTGCTATACCACCGCCAACATTTATAAATGCTTTGATGGGTTTACCTTTCCTCTCCTTAGTGTAAAGCTGCAATCTTTTTTCAATGCTATCCTCCAGGTATTCCTCGTTAATAAATTCAACTTGGTTTCTTTTAATAGCATCTGTGATTAATCGTCTACCTTCAGGACTTAATCCTCTTCCCCTATCAAGTCCTCCTCCTACGGAAGCAGCAATTGATCTATATTTAAAAATATCTGCGTCATAAAGTACTTTTTCCATATCCAACCACGTGAAGTAAGGATCATTAGCACCCCAGTTTGATGCGCCAACAGATGTAATAATTATTGGTCTCAAGTTTAAGATTTGTAAAGCGGAATGCACAGCAATATTTAGCCCTGGTAAAGAGCCGGTAAAAGCAATAGCAACTATATCATTCTTTCCCAATTCAGATTCCATAAGCATATCAACTATCACAGCTGCAAAATTAGGATTTGTGGCAGTTAATTTTGCTTCAATGTATCCGCGATCAGTGGTAATAAGTGTAATATCTTGTCCAATTAACGCTGTTTCGTTAGGATCATTTAAATCATCAATAAATATTCCCTTTTGCAGATGATATTCTTTCAAATAATCCGCTGCTACTTTTGCCAACTTTGAAGCTTCAAGTTTTTCTTTATACCACTCACGTTTTACATCCACCTTCCCATTTTCCACTGCCAGGAAAGCTAGTAAAGCCAGCAGTGCCAACACGCTTAAAACTCGCTTAGATCCTGCTCGAAACAAATACATCTATCTAAATACTCCCAACAAAAAATTAAATAGGAAATAATTTTCCATCAAACAAAATGATTACCAACATTCTAACTAACACTGAGGTAATAAACAGTACACAGAGTGTTCTGTAAATACCCTGTTTTCCAAACCAGTGAGCAATCAACCCGGGAATAACCCATCCAACGGCTTGCAATTGCACGGTGCTCGTGGTTACATCAATGATTAAAAAGTGGCGAGAAAAATTTGCAAGTAAACATCCAACAAGTAAACAAACAACCATTTGTCTTCTTCCATAAAGAAAAGTATAGTTGCCTAAAACTTTTACAAGAAGATATGTTACAAGGCTGACAACAATTATTCCAGCCAATCTATCCGGCTCGGATAATTGCAATGCAATATAACCGGGCACAACTATGCCTCCAGCAGCTAGTCCAAAAATCTCATAAGAAAGCAAACTAAATATTAATCCAAGCGTAATAGCTATTTCAACCATTCTTTATACTCCTATTCTCAAAGAAGTTAGCCACTTTGGCTCCCATTCCACCCATATTGCCAATTGCAACAACTGTTGATTCATCTTCTGTGTATGATAGAACTTTTTCAAAAACTAACGATGGTTCAGTCCATCCCAAATTAATTATTTTTTTTCGGTCCACACCTTCCGATATTGACAAATCTTTTACAACATCTGTAGATTGCCCGATTAACATTAAATAATCCATTTCCTCACACAAATTTTTACCAAGCATTTCAGTAAGCTGTTTGGCTCTATCCATCCGATCGTGCCTTGTATTAAGTAGAACTATTTTCGGTCCTTTGAAACCAATCTCTTGCTTGATCATTTTCCAGATCATCAAAGTAGATTGATAATCATTTGCTGCGAAAGCATTAAAAAAGTTGGTAATTTTATTGAAGGCATTCACTCTATAAAGTTTCAGTGCGCCTGCATCCGGGTTTGCTTTGTACATTCCCCTCAATGCTGTAACCCGATCTATCGCAAGGTGATTACACACTTTTAATGCCATTGCTACATTTTCTTTATGTTCTATATATTTAAATTCTTTCATCTCTTCATTGGAAACAGATTCCGGTTTTGCGATATGCACTTTAGAATTATTTTTTTCCGCAGTTTGTTTTAGTATATCAGATGCTCCTGTTTCTGCCATAAAAAAATTTTGATTATTAGGAATTGTTTTGCTTAAGACTTTAGCAATTTCGGGAAGAGTGTAACCCATTACATCAACATGATCTAATCTTACATTAGTAATAACGCCTATGGTTGAGTGAACCATTTTCTTTTCAGTAATCCATTGGTATTGTGGCTGCAATGCCATGCATTCCAGCACTATTGCTTCAGCTTTTCTTTTGGAAGCATACTTAACAATGGATAACTGTTCTATTATATTCGGACTCTCTTTTCTATATATGCTTGCTTCACTTCCATCCTCCAGGATTAACCTTGGATAAGTGCCTGTAACTTTTGTAATTGTCTTAATTCCTCCTTCACGTAAACCTGCACCTATTAACCTAGTTACGCTAGACTTTCCCCTGGTTCCATTTACGTGAATTCGTAAAGGGATTGAATAAATTCTTTTTTGATGACGGGTAAACTCAATAATTCCCAATACAGATGAGAGAAAAATAATTATTAATAATAGTATTGAAACGTACATCTTATAAATTTAATATTTCATTTTTTCTGCTTCACTTTGTTATTTAAGAAGCATAAGTTTTTTTGTTTGTAAAAATTCGCTGGTTTGCAACTTGTAAAAATATACACCGGAACTAACGACGCTACCATTGTTATCTTTACCATCCCATTGATATATTTTTTTACCCCGCTGCTGAAATTCATTTATTATAGTTCTCACTTCTCTTCCTAGTATATCGTATATCTTCAGTTGAACATTTGTAGAAATAGGTAATTCAAATTGGATTTTAGTACTTGGATTAAAAGGATTAGGGAAATTTTGGTAAAGAACAAATTCATCAGGGATATATTCCTGTTTTTCATCCCGTGAGGTAATAATATCAGTAAATTCTGTCTCTGTGTAATTTACTTCAGCGCTTAGTACATATTCACTAATTTTAAACTGTAACCAATAATAATCATTTGGATATAAAACGTTCGATATAGAATTATAATCTCTCCAATCAGTCCATTCGATTAATCCAACATCATCAAACCATGAATGTCCTTCTCCTGATTGAGGAGATTCACTTCTCAATCTAAGATTTATAAACTCTGCACCATTTGGTACTTCAAATCTATTATTATAGAATTCCCAACCTGTTGTCCCACTAATTTCTTTACCTAAATTCTCAGTTCCTATCGGATAATATTGATTTCGCGATTCAAAAAATTGAATAACTACTCCTGCATTCAAAGCATTTTCAGTTTTTATATATGCATGTAAAGTATAGCCGGAAGTGTCGGAATACAATTTTATTCGCTTCTCTAAATTTGTATTCAAAGGCAAAAGACCGATCAGACGCTCCTGGCAGAGTGACCTTTTGCCGGTAAATGATACCGTCGTATCATAAAATTCATCCGGGTGATTAATTTCCCAGAGTGTGCAGCCTTCATCTTCAAAATTGCCGAACCATATCAATTCTCTCCCTAAACGGTATTGCCAGTTACCCGCCGGAGATATATGATCGATGGAAGATATGCTCCCTTCACGTTCTAATAACACAGGTCCCGAAATCCAAAAGCCATTCTCTTCTTCCAGGATGAAATCTGCAGCCGATGAAATTGGAGAAGGATTTAACGTTGTTGTGTCTAATACAATTTCAGCAGTTATATTTTCTCTATTAATCTTTAAGTATGTGTTTAAATCTTTAGATCTTTTTGCTAAATCATTTAGTAGATATAATCCAAGTTCACCCCTTGCCGGAACAGGTATGTAATCATCAATATATACCGGCGTAATGCTGTACTCGTAAAAACCGGTTTCATCAATTTTCGAGTTTAAGACTAAAGTTGGAAATGTTTCAGGATAGTTTAAATCGAATACATAATTTCCAAGTGAATGTGCAATTAAATTTCCATTATAAACTTCCAAGCCATGAATTATGTGGGGATGGTGACATATCACTAAATCGGCACCTTGATCTATTGCGAAGTGACGTAATTCTATATCGCTTTCACGCGGTGATCTGAAATCGGGGGAATAATCTTCATCACCATCAGGATCTTCATTAAGTATTACTTTACCGAACCAATCTGATGGAGATACAGAGTATTCGCTGCCTGAATGCATTTCAAGAATAATTAAATCGGCAACGTTTCTAACCCAATTAATTTGCTGAATAATATTCGCTTCCGTGAGATTAGCAAATCCCGGTTTGTTTAATCCTGCATTTAAGTATGGTTGATGGTTGTTGTATTGACCCGTCCTATCACTTGAACCAAGGAATGCAAAGTTCACACCTGATTTAAGATAGAATGCGGGCTGCAGGGCTTCGTAGGAATTTGCACCTGCACCAAAAAATGTTATTCCTTCTTCAATCAAAACCGATTCAGTTTGCTGTAAACCTTGCAAACCGTAATCAATAATATGATTATTCGCTAATGTTACTACATCAATACCTGCGTAACTTAATGCGTCTACATTTTCAGGTGAACCTCTAAATACTACTGACTTTGTTGGATGAGGGCTTCCCTGATTTGTTAGTGGACATTCGAGATTTGCAACAGTTATATCAGCAGCTCCACCGAGTACGGGAAAAGTCGGATCGAAGATAGGTTCATGACCAGAAATATTAATAATATCCTCGATTCTCCTGGCAAGGATAATATCTCCAATAAAATTCATTGTTATAGGAAAAGTTGTAGGTCCAGGATCTACAGAAATCCGGCAGGAAGCTCTACCATGTAATTCAGTTTCATCAATTACATCTAACAGAACGGTATAATCATGATCATCTTCAACAATAAATGTGTGAGATGGATTAGGTTGCGTACTTGTGGAATCATCACCAAAGTTCCAGAAATAATCATGAACCTCGCTGTCCGGATCGTACACATCGCTTGTAAAATCAACATCAACACTTTTAAAACCATCACTGTTTTTATATAGTGCTCCTATTGAATAACTTATTTCAACCTGCGGTGCAATAGGGAGAGAATTGGTTAGATCAAGTATCTCATCGAAATAAGAAATTCCATTGTTAGAATAATCTCTATCATTTATAAATATTATTCCTTTAACTTCAGGCAAGTATCCAAATCTTGCCAGCCAATCGTCTGCAACCGGAAGTTGATAATCATTCCATACGTTATTTGGGAATGCACCTTGATAGACAGTTATCCATTCCTCGGGATTTACTTCTTCTGTTCCTGCAAACGAATAAAATAAAGTGTTAATGGAATCTGCTATTCCAAAACCCTGAATCTCTGCAACTTCTTCAATGTAAGCTGATACCTGCCACACATCGCCTGAGTCAATCGATATCGGATTAATAATCTCCAATTTCCATGTATTGCCAAACAGCTTTAATGAATAAGGTGAGTTATTGTAAGTGATGGTGTTATCGAGTGACCACATATTGGGATTGATATCCTGATCTGCATACGATTGAAGTTGAATCTCCCCATCATCAAAGTTTTCAATAGTATCAACTTCAGCTTTATTTCCGGATGAATAAGACAAACCATTGGCAGAAACATTTAATTGTCCAAATATTATCAGGATAATAAACGTTGGTGCCAATGAGAAATATAATTTCAACTTAAATTTCATTTGCTATGCCGGAACAATATTCCGGCAGTTAAACATTATTTCAACAGTATCATTTTTCTAACTTGAGTAAAGCTGTTCGATTGCAGACGGTAGAAGTAAACACCGGAACTTACTTTATTGCCAAATTCATTATTACCATCCCATATTCTCTCATACCTGCCGGGTGATTGATTTGCATTCTGCAATATTTTAACCAGCTGACCATCGATTCTGTATATCCTTAAAGTTACATGTCCCGGCTCCGGTATAGCATATCTAATCCTGGTTTCAGGATTAAAAGGATTGGGATAATTTTGTTCTAACGCATACTCATCCGGTAAAATGTTTTCAGAATTTATTTCATCTCCCACTGAAACAACGGTTGGTCCATTCGTAGTAAATTTAATTGCAAAATTATCTGCTAATCCAGAGGCGGTTAAAGCATATTGTTCATCGAAAACATATTGTAATCCAACATCTTCACTATTGTTCTCGATTCCTATAGTACTGCTACCGGGTTCTGAGACTTTTTTATACTGGTAAATAATTTCACCATCTCCTGTTTGTGTAGGATAATAAACAGGATCCAATAATATTATCTGAAAAGTTTCTTTATTTGTATAGTCATCAAAATGCCCCACATTAGACCATTCAATAATAAACCTATGATTATTAGCATCATTATAATAAAGTAGTTTACCTGCTTCCTGCGGTGCATTCGAGAAAAGGTCATCCCAGAATGCCGCCACCATATTGTTAATATCATCTGGACGCGGTAAGGGATAATTTACCGGTGCAATTTGTGTCCCGCTTCCATGAGCTATCCAGCCATCAGTACTAATTCTGACCTGTGAAAAATTGTTACCATAATATTTAAATGTAAAAGGGAGTGTTACAGTTTGTGTTAAATTGCTTGCACCACCACGTAGTATTTCTGTACCTATTCCATCAATCTCAATCCAATCATACTCAGGTGATTGCTGCCAGAGATTGTCATCGCTTGAGTAAGCATAGTAACCGTATAAATCTGGTCCGGTTGGATCATACACAGAAGGCAGAGCAACCGGTATTGAAAATGTATCAATGATGGAGTAGGGATACAAACCATTTTCAGTTGATAGTTGAATTGAGTATCCAGCCAAATATGGAACGGGACAATTCTCACTCACTTTTACAACAAAATAATCGGATGCGTTAAGTGCATTACTATCAGTTAGTATGGTTTCAAATGAACCAATCGAATCAATAATAGTTATAAACTGATCGGTACTTCGCAAAATACCTTTTACATCGGGGGCAATATCATCGCCCGAATTATTAACTTTTAATATCAGGTTTACCGTTTCACCAGGATCCATCCGATAATTGTTTAGCGTGCTACCATCATCATCAATAAAGTGTTCAGCATAATCTAGTTTGCAACCGTGTACAGTTTCATTGCGGTAATAAT
>CBEPPX010000082.1:0-7312 GCA_965511205.1 uncultured Ignavibacteriales bacterium
GGCTTTTTCATACTTAGCCACAGCCAGACGGTTACAGATAATTTCAAACTCGACTTTCCGAAATTCATTCCTGAAGGTAAATCGTTCGAAGTATCAATTGTAACTTCTAAAGGATTTGCAGATGCAGATATCCTGGAGCTTGAATTAAATCCTTCTAACGGAATCCAAATAAAAAAAATTGAGCTTAGAACAACTCATAAAACCAGCCGGGTTAATTTTAAATACATTTCGGCAGCTGAACCGGGTTTGAAATTAATAAAATGTGTTATTGAATTTTCAGCTGTGCAACTTATTGATGAAGATTTCTTCCAGGTAGTGATGACTTTCAATTCTTATAATGTTGAAAGCGCTTCGCTTGAATTGAAGGGCTTACTTAAAAGTGGTGAAAATGTTTTAGGTTATTTGCACAGCAGCGAATCATCGATTCAATCCTCAAAAGAAAATATTTATAAAGCTGATCTTTCGTTCTACGAGGTCTCAACAATTTCTGCCCAGTCTTTAAGTTTTGGTTTTTCATCAAGTGTTACTCTGCCGGTTGTTCAGAAAGTAAAAAATAATTTGTATGCAGATTTTTGGTTGAAGATAAATAATCCGGGGATTGAATTCTTATCAATTAAAAATGTAAAAACAAACAAAATTGAGTACAGTTTATTTACAAATCAATTTCAGATTCTTTCAGCGAAATCAGATTACCATGAACAATCGAATCTGATGCCGCACTTTTTATCTGCAGAAGCATGGCATCATATCGCGTTGGTTTTTCTTGAATCCGAAAGAGAGGCAAATTTTTATTGTAACGGAATTAAGTTCTCTACAATTGCACTCCCTATAGTCTATAACCCAAATGATTATCAATTTGAATTTGGCAATAAAAATAATGAATCAAAATTTTACATTGAACAATTCCGTTTTGTAAACCTGAACGAATCAGTTGAAAATGTTTTTAAATACCGCAGCTACAAAAACTTTAACCCAGATAGTTCTGATTTACTTTTGCAAATAAACTTTGATGATGCTAATTCCGTAACTGCTGGCGCAGAAAATTTTATTACTTACGATAACATAAATTTTGCACGATCGAATGCACCGTTATTTGCGGAAGCGCCGGAACTAAATTTAAGAGTGCTTAATAATTTTTACGAACTTGAATGGAGCGGGGGAGATGTTAATAGCGCATCTTATTATGGGATCGAATCATCCAAGGACCAGGGCGGTTATATTGAACTTTACAGGACTGATGCAGAAAAGAATGAAGAAAAGAAATATTCCTACTTAGCTGAAAGAAGCATAAACACTGGAGTTGTTTTTTATAGGGTTAAACAGGTTAATACTGATGGAACAATGGTTTATTCCTCACTTGTAAAAATTGGGCAGGGTGTGATGGAAAATATAATTCTAGGGCAGAATTATCCAAACCCTTTTAATCCGGCTACAATAATAGAGTTTGAAATTTTGCAGGATGCAGAAGTTGAAGTGGTGGTTTATAATCTTACTGGAAAAGAAATAGATATTCTGCATAATGGTTTTCTTTCCAGCGGAGTTTATAAGTTTGAATTTGATGGAAGTGAATTACCTTCCGGAATTTATTTATACAAAGTTTCTACGCCTCAGTTCACCCAAACAAAAAAAATGATCCTTGCAAAGTAGTACCTTTCACTATTGGCTCGACTGTCTTAATCATATATTTTAATTATATTCGAAGGGGAAAAACGAGGGTTTATGCTTTCCAAAATAAATTCAAGTGCTACATACGGAATTGATGCTTACCTGGTAGATGTGGAAACGAATGTTGAAAAACAGATTCCGGGTTTTATTATTGTTGGTTTGCCGGATAACGCAGTTAAAGAAAGCCGCGAAAGAGTGAACACGGCTATTAAAAACAGTGGTTACGAATTCAAACCGCAAAAGATAACAGTTAATCTTGCACCGGCAGATATTAAAAAAGAAGGGAGTTCATTTGATTTACCGATTGCTATCGGGCTGCTCTCTGCTCATGGAATAATAAAAAACAATTCTCTGGATGATAAAGTATTTCTTGGCGAACTATCGCTTGATGGAAGATTGCGCCCTATTAAAGGTGCGCTGCCAATTACTGTTGAAGCAAGGAAAAAAGGAATTAAGCAAATTATTCTTCCTAAAGATTCTTCCCTTGAAGCTTCAATTGTTAGTGGAATTGATGTTTACGGTATGGAAAATTTAAAAGAAGTTGTAGATCTGCTAAATGGTGATATTGAAAAAGAAAGTATAAAATCTGACAGGGAGAAAATATTTTCAAATATTAACAGGTACCATCTCGATTTTTCTGATGTTAAGGGACAGGAAAATGTGAAGCGGGCACTCGAAGTAGCTGCTGCAGGTGCACATAATATATTAATGATAGGTCCTCCCGGGTCCGGTAAAACGATGCTTGCAAAACGTTTTCCGTCAATTCTGCCTCCAATGACATTTGATGAAGCGCTTGAAACAACAAAGATCCATTCCATAGCAGGAATTTTACCAAAAAATACAGCGTTAATAACAGAAAGACCATTTCGCTCTCCTCATCATACAATTTCGGATGCAGCATTGGTTGGAGGTGGTTCATTTCCTCGTCCCGGCGAAGTTTCGTTTGCTCATTTTGGGGTTCTTTTTTTAGATGAATTACCTGAATTCAAAAAAAATGTTTTGGAAGTTTTAAGACAACCACTTGAAGATTCAAAAGTAACTGTCAGCCGTTCAAAACTTTCGCTCGAATTTCCTGCGAATTTTATGTTAGCTGCGGCTATGAATCCCTGTCCGTGCGGTTATTTTACTGATCCGAATAAAGAATGCACTTGCGCACCTCCCTCAATCCAGCGTTATATGGCAAAAATTTCAGGTCCCCTGCTAGACCGAATTGATATTCATATTGAAGTTCCCTCGGTTAAGTATAAAGAATTAGCAACTGTTTCATCCGGCGAATCATCTGAAAATGTTAGAAAAAGGGTGATAAATGCCAGGCAGATTCAAATTAAAAGATTTGAAGAAATTGGGCATATCTTTAATAATGGTGATATGGGCTCAAAAGAAGTTAGAAAATACTGCAAATTAGATTCTGCTGGAGAGGAATTATTAAAAATGGCAATGACAAAATTAGGTCTTTCTGCACGAGCTTATGATAGAATTCTTAAAGTTAGCAGAACAATTGCAGATTTAGAACAATCTGATAACATTTTACCAAAACATGTTAGCGAAGCCATCCAATATCGCAGCTTAGATAGAGAACTCTGGAAGCATTGATCCTCGAATCTGAGCGACATCACAATTAATTTTCCTGGAGACAGGATTATTTGCTTTTTTAATGAAATAAAAATATATTTATTGCTCGATTTTTAAAGATTAGGGCGGACGCCGGAGTTGGAGAGCCGGGGCGGACTGTAAATCCGTTGGCGTAAGCCTTTGGGGGTTCGAATCCCTCGCCGCCCACGCTTGATATTACAGTATATATAGTTAAGGGAAATCATCTATTTGAATTTACTTCCCTTATTTTTTTGCTCTTTCAAAGGTTGTTCGGTTGAATAATTCTTTTTAAAAAACGAAGTGTAAAGTTAAAAGTTCTTTGTAAAATAGTTAGAGTTATTGCAAGCGGGAGTAACTCAGCTGGCTAGAGTCACAGCCTTCCAAGCTGTTGGTCGCGGGTTCGAATCCCGTCTCCCGCTCCAATTAAATGGCGGGCGAAACAAATATAGATTACATTGCTGACGTAGCTCAGTAGGTAGAGCACATCCTTGGTAAGGATGAGGTCACCGGTTCAATCCCGGTCGTCAGCTCTAACATTTAATTGCTGGCTTTGTTCAGTGTTTGGAAATTGATAAACACAAAATAATTTTGGATTTCTTATGAGAGACATAATTACCCTTGAATGCACAGAGTGTAAAAGACGTAACTACACTACTACTAAAAATAAAAGACTTCATCCCAGCAGAGTGGAATTTAAAAAATATTGCCGGTGGGATAGAAAACATACTGTTCATAAAGAAACAAGGTAAAATTATTACGTCAGTAGCTCAATTGGCTAGAGCAGCGGTCTCCAAAACCGCAGGTTGGGGGTTCGACTCCCTCCTGACGTGCTACTAGAAAAATATAGCTGAGAAAATTATGAAAGAAAAAATAAAAAAGTTTTTTGAAGATGTTGTTAAAGAGATGAAGAAGGTTACCTGGCCTACCAAGGATGAACTGGTTGAATCTACAAAGATTGTTGTTGTTGTTTGTATTATGTTGGCAGGGTTTGCTTACGGTATCGATATGATAATTAGTCAGGTTATAACAGGTATTTTTTAACAGGATTTATGATGGCATTGAATTGGTACGTGGTTAGAACTTATTCAGGACACGAGAATAAAGTTAAACAGTTTCTGGAAAGCGAACTGGAAGACAATGAAAATTTAAGAGCGAAGATTGAAGATATACTTGTTCCAACTGAAAAAGTTTTTGAGGTAAAAGACGGGAAGAAAAAAAGTAAAACTAAAAACTTCTTCCCCGGTTATATTCTTGTTCAGGCAGATCTTGATAACCAGGTAAAAGAATTTATTCTTAACACACAATCGGTAATGGGCTTTCTTGGCACAGGCAACAATCCTAACCCGTTACGTCCTGAAGAAGTTAAGAGGATTGTTGGCAGACTTACTCAGGATGAGAATACTGAAAGAATGGAAACATATTTTAGAAACGGAGACCTGGTTAAAATTATAGACGGACCGTTTAACAATTTTAGCGGTACGATACAGGAAGTGAACGAAGAGAAGATGAAAATTAAAGTGATGGTTTCAATTTTTGGAAGAAAAACTCCTGTAGAAATTGATTTTGTACAAGCAGAGTTAGAAAAATAACAACTTATTTTTATTTATAGGAACTGAAAATGGCAAAGAAAATTGAAGGATATATAAAGCTGCAAATTCCGGCTGGTAAGGCAAATCCCTCTCCACCTGTTGGGCCTGCATTAGGACAAAAGGGTGTTAATATTATGGAATTTTGTAAACAGTTTAATTCGAAGACTCAGGATAAAGATGGATTGATCATTCCTGTTGTAATTACTGTTTACAAAGATAAATCATTTACTTTTATTACTAAAACACCACCGGCAGCTGTACTACTAAAAAAGGCAGTAAATCTTGAAAAGGGCTCGCCCGAATCGAATAAGATTAAAGTTGGTGAAGTATCGAAAAGCCAATTGAAGGAAATTGCTGAATCTAAAATGGAAGACCTTAATGCTTACAATATTGAAAACGCAATGAATATGATAGCCGGTACTGCGCGCAGTATGGGTTTAACTGTAAAAGAATAATTATAAAATTTTATAATCATTTTTGTTTAATGATGGTGAATAAATGAAACAAACCAAAAGAATAAAAGAATTATCTGAAAAAATAGATGTTACTAAGGAATATAACCTGGTTGATGCAGTTAACCTTCTTAAGGTAAATTCTAAGGTTAAATTTGTTGAATCGCTAGATTGCGCGGTAAAGCTCGGTGTTGATCCTCGTCATGCAGACCAGATGGTAAGAGGTACGGTTTCACTTCCAAATGGAACCGGTAAAGAGGTTAAAGTTCTTGTTATTGCCAAGGGAAGTAAAAGCGAAGAAGCCCTTGAAGCAGGTGCCGATTATGCTGGCTTTGAGGATTATCTTGAAAAAATTAAATCTGGCTGGGCAGATGTTGATGTAATTATTGCTACCCCCGATTCCATGGCAGAACTCGGAAAGCTTGGTAGAATTTTAGGTCCTAAAGGATTGATGCCAAACCCAAAAAGCGGAACAGTTACAATGGATGTGGCTACTGCGGTTAAAGAAGTTAAAGCCGGTAAAATAGAATTCAGGGTAGATAAAACAGGTATTGTTCATACTTCACTTGGTAAATTAGACTTTGAAGAAGACAAACTGGTTGAAAATGCAAGAACATTTTTAAATACTATTGTTAAACTCAGACCAACATCGGCAAAAGGACAATATGTTATAAGCTTATTCCTGTCTAGTTCTATGGGACCGGGCTTAAAAATAAGCAGAGATGAAATTCCAGCCCATTAGGGTTTTAAAAAAGTTTACGCACTTAAATAAATGCTTCTAACCGACTCGATTAATAAAATTTCTGGATCAGGAGTAAAATGAACAGAAACGAAAAAACAGAAGTTGTTTCCAAATTAAAGGAAATGATAGAAAATTCTTCTGCAATATATCTAACAGATTACAGCGGAATTAATGTTGAGGATGTTAGCCATCTTCGAAATCAATTTCGTAAAGAAGGGGTTAGATATAAAGTATTTAAAAATACTTTATTCAAAAGAGCCCTTGAGGAATCTGGTAAATACGATAAACTTGCAGACCATTTGATAGGAATGACCAGTTTTGCATTTGCTGCAGAAAATCCGGTTGCTCCTGCCAAGATTATTAACAAATATTTTGTTGATACTAAAAAGTTTTCACTTAAAGCTTGCTATATTGAAGACGATTACTTTGATGGAGATCAGCTAAAAACCTTAGCTACACTTCCTTCTAAGGACGAATTAATAGCAGGAATAATGGCTAGCTTGGATTCACCTGCTTCTGGAATAGTAGGTTCCATAAATGCTGTTATGAGAGACCTTGTAAGTGTAATAGATGAGGTTGCTAAAACTAAAGCAGCATAGTAAACGTAAATAAAATTATAATGATTAGGAGAAATAAAAATGGCTGATAAAGTAGCTGAAATTGTAGAAAAAATAAAAGAACTTTCGCTTATGGAGGCATCAGAATTAAAAAAAGCGCTCGAAGAAGAATTTGGCGTTACTGCGGCAGCCCCGGTAATAATGGCCGGTGGTGCAGCCGGTGCAGCTGGTGGTGATGCAGCTGCAGTTGAAGAACAAACCGAATTCGATGTTGTGTTACAAACTTTTGGCGATAAGAAAATAAATGTAATTAAAGTTGTTAGGGCTCACACAGGGCTAGGGCTCAAGGAAGCAAAAGAGCTCGTTGATAATGCGCCAAACCCTGTTAAAGAAGGAATCCCCAAAGATGAGGCAGAAAAACTCAAGAAAGAGTTTGAAGATGCTGGCGCTACCGTCGAATTGAAATAATATTCTTATTCCTAATTATAGCACCTTGTTTTTTAGAGTGATAAGCCGGTTTAATCCGCCTTATCGCTCTGTGGTATTATAGCTTTGTTGTATTGTGTTCCGATGGTGATGAATTTTAAAATTAATAGGAGAAACTCAATTGGATAACAACCGAATATCCTTTGGAAAAATTCAGTCTATTCTGGAAACTCCAGATCTTTTAGATATCCAAACCGGTACTTTTGAAGATTTTATTCAGCTTAAACC
>CBEPPX010000083.1:0-7274 GCA_965511205.1 uncultured Ignavibacteriales bacterium
AGTATACTTTTTTTACAAGTCGATTTGCAAACTGTTCCGCTAATTTCATATGCGCAAAGTTTGTTTTTGCGACAATAATTAATCCCGAAGTATCTTTATCTAACCTATGTACAATACCTGGACGAATATGCCCATTTATATCAGATAATTCCTTGAAGTGAAATGCTAATGCATTGGCCAGTGTTCCATCTTTATTACCAGTCCCAGGATGTACAGTCAAACCAGCCGATTTATTAATTACAATAATATAACCAGAATTACTGATAATAATTGTGATAAGTTTTACAAATCAGGTTGGTTTTTGTTCATCTTCTTTGTGTTAAACAATCAATCAAAGATGTTTATATTCTGGCAAATTTATTTGGTAATATATAAAAAGATTTGTGATGGTAAAATGAAGAGACGCAGAAGATAAGTAAACTATTCTATAGGCAAATTCATACGTTTCAATAAATCAAAATATCGCGGATCACTATGAATATCTCTCCAGTGCCTACTTTTAATGAAGTTCAATCCGCCCAGTCTTTTGTCGCACGCGGTGTTGAGTAGTTCAAATGTTTTATCCATATCCTGAAAACCTGTATAAATGATTGCCTTTTCAACATCTAACGGTAAATCATCAGTTTCCATTTCTTCAAGTTCTTTAAGGCATCTTTCAGCTTTTTCAATTTCATTATTTTTTGCGTAAAGATATCCTAATCCTGATAATGATTTGTGTCTAAATCCTGGAATTTTCAAAACCTTTTCATAAGTTTCGATCGCTTTTTCAATCTCACCCATTATATAATATAGCCAGCCTTTTCCACTCCAAGTATCACCAAATTCAGGATCTATATCAGAGGTCTTTTCATACTGCTTCATTGATTCGTTGAGCATATTAACGTTATAGTAGTTAAATGCAAGAATCCAACTAATTCGTGCATTTAAAGGATCAAGCTGATATGCTAACTCTACTTCTTTGAGAGCCTTTTTGTTATAGCCAAGAGTTGCTAACAACATTGCATAATATTGATGTGCATCGGCATAATTTGGATTGATTTTTAATGCTCTTAAAAAGCACTTTTCTGAGCTAACCCAATCCCAATCTCCAAAATAGTGAACCATTGCAAGTGAGACATGTGCTTCAGGTATGGAATCATCGAGTTTTAAAGCTTTCATTGCTAGCTGTTTTGCTGTGGGATATGCAATCTTGGGTGGTATTATTCCTACTGCTCCCAAATAAACATTGCATGCTGAGAGTCCACTATAAGCTAAAGCAAAATCCGGCTCTATCTCAATTGTTTGCTCAAATATCTTCATTGCCTTCTGCACATATTCCGGTGACCACTTATTCCAGTAAAACATACCTTTTAAATACTGGTTGTAAGCATCTAAATTATCTGTAGGAATTTTTGTAACCTTTGGTTTCGGTTTAATTAAATGTAAGGTTTCTCTCATTTGATCACTTATTGAGGACGCAATTTCATCCTGAACAGCAAAAATATCTTCCAAATTCCTGTCATAAGTTTCAGACCATTTGTGATATCCATTTTCAGTATTTATCAACTGAGCAGTAACTCGAACCTTATTCCCTGCTTTTCTTACACTTCCTTCCAAAACAGTTTTAACACCAAGCTGTTTTCCAATTTCTCTAATATCAGCGTTCTTTCCTTTAAAGGCAAAGGAAGAGGTTCTTGAGGTTACCATTAAACCATCAATTTTTGCAAGGGTGTTTAACAGTTCTTCCGTTATACCATCACTAAAATATTCGTTTTCAGGATCAGCACTCATGTTAACAAACGGCAGCACGGCAATTGAGTGATCAGCAGTTGTGGTTCTACCTTTGAGTTGATCAGAAGTTGGAACTGTAATACCATGTGAATTTACAGCGTACAAGCTTAATGGAGATTTTACATTTTTCAGATCATATTTGCCCAGCGGGATTGTACTTATTTCCTTCTGATTTTTTAACTCATCATTAATTTTTCCTGATACTAATACACTACCTGGTATGGCTAAATTTTCGATACGAGAAGCAATATTAACCCCATCCCCGTAAACTCCTTCATCGTCGTAAACCACATCGCCTGCATGAATACCAATCCGAAGCGGTACCTTAGGTTCTTGCAGCAATTCACTTTGGATTTTAATACCACAAAGTGTTGCTTCAATAGCACTTCCGAAAATAGCTAATGTACCATCGCCATAATACTGAAGTATTTGGCCCAGGTGCTCTAATACTAATCGTTCAAGAACTTCGCGATGTTTATCTCTAAGGATCTTTGCGCGTTTTTCATCTTCCTGCATCATCGCAGTGTAACCCACCATATCGGTAAACATGATTGCGGCGAGCATTCTTATCTCTTTTCTCTGCATCTATACTAAAATTACTACTGGTTAACTCAAATATTATATTGTTTACAGATAATTTAATGGTGGAATGGGCGAAAAGCAATTATTTTGACATAAGCGGGAATAAATGAGTATAAAAAAAGGAAGAAATAGAATTATATTTCTTCCTTCTTAAAAAAATAAAAATAGATTATTAAGATTTTTTATATTGAGCTTCAACAACTGCAATTGCAGTCATATTAATTATTTCATCCACTGTTGCGCCTTTCTGAAGCACGTGAATTGGTTTCTTCATTCCCATAAGTATAGGTCCAACGAGAGAAGCATTTGTTAATCGATCCATCAGTTTGTATGCAATGTTCCCGGAATTAAGATCTGGGAAGATTAATACATTAGCTTTTCCTTTTAAATCACTGAATGGAAATTCTTTCTCACTTATTTCCGGCACAACTGCTGTGTCAGCTTGCATTTCACCATCAATCATTAAATCGGGTCTGCGCTGCTTAACCAATTTGGTAGCTTCTTTAACTTTTATTGATTCAGGGTAGGGTGCGCTGCCAAAGTTACTGAATGAGAGCATTGCAACCCTGGGAACTATATCGAATTCCCTAACCGTATCGGCTGCAGATATTGCTATCTCTGCCAATTGTTCTGCGGTGGGATTAATATTCACAGTAGTATCAGCAAAAAAGTAAACATCCTGTTTGGCAAGAACAATATACAAACCGGAAACAACTTTAAAACCATCCTTTATTCCAACACATTGTAAAGCCGGACGAATTGTATTTGGATAACTGCTGGTGAGCCCGCTTATCATGGCATCGGCTTTACCGGTTTCAACCATCATAGAACCATAGTAATTTGGTTTCTTCATAAGTGAATAGGAATCTTTAATAGTTGCACCTTTTCTTTCTCTCTTCTTAAAAAATGCTTCTGCATATTTAACGCAATCTTTGCTGGTTTCCGGATCAACTATTTCGAATATACTTTCCTCATAACCAAGTCTTTTTATTTCTCCATTTATTATTTCCTTATTTCCGAGAAGAATTGGATAAGCAATATTATCCTGATTTGCATCGTGGGCAGCAGTGATTATCTTTTCCTCCTCACCTTCAGGATAAACAACTTTTTTTGGATTCTTCTGTGCTTTGTTGATCATAACGCGGATTACTTCTTTAGATAACCCGAGTCTTTCTTTAAGCCTTTCTTCATATTCTTCCCAGTTCATAACAGTAATTTTAGCAACCCCGGTTTCTATAGCAGCTTTGGCAACTGCAGGAGCTACATACCAGAGTACGCGAGGATCAAAAGGTTTGGGGATGATGTAATCTTTGCCAAATTCAAAATCTACTCCGCCATAAGCTTTAATCACCGTTTCAGGAACTTTTTCTTTTGCTAGTTTTGAAAGTGCAAGGGTGGCAGCCATTTTCATTTCTTCGTTAATTGATGTAGCTCTTACATCAAGTGCACCGCGGAAGATGAACGGGAAACCAAGCACGTTATTAACCTGGTTAGGAAAATCGCTTCGCCCTGTTGCCATTATTAAATCGTCGCGAACTTCAACTGCTTCATCATACATAATTTCCGGATCAGGATTAGCCATAGCAAAAATAATTGGATTATCAGCCATTACTTTTACCATCGCCTGACTAACCACACCACCAACAGAAAGTCCAACAAATACATCGGCACCATTCATTGCTGCTTCCAAAGAAGGATATCCTTTGTCCTGCGCAAATTCAATTTTATATTTATTCAGATCAGTTCTTTCTTTAGTTATACATCCTTTTGAATCGAACATAAAAATGTTTTCTCTCTTTGCTCCTGCACGAACATATAACTTGCTGCAGGAAATTGCAGCTGCACCAGCACCATTAACAACAATTCTCAGGTCATCAAGCTTTTTACCAGCCAGTTCCGCTGCATTAATAAGTGCAGCACATGAGATGATTGCAGTTCCATGCTGGTCATCGTGGAAAACGGGTATTTTCATCGTTTCTTTTAATGTTTCTTCAATTTCAAAACATTCTGGTGCTTTAATATCTTCAAGGTTTATCCCGCCGAATGTAGGTTCGAGAACTTCCACAGTCCTTATTATTTCTTTCGGATCTTTGCTGTTAAGTTCAATATCAAACACATCTATATCAGCAAATCTTTTAAACAGAACTCCTTTACCTTCCATTACAGGTTTTCCTGCTTCCGCACCAATATCACCAAGACCTAACACGGCGGTTCCGTTTGAAACAACCGCAACCAGGTTTCCTTTTGCAGTATATTTATAAACATCATCTACATTTTTTTCTATCTCTCTGCATGGCTCGGCTACACCCGGTGTGTATGCTAAGGAAAGATCTCTGGATGTTAAACAAGGTTTTGTTGCAACAACCTCTATTTTTCCTTTTCGCTCTGATGAGTGATAATCTAATGCCTCTTCTTTTCTTATTTTCATTTTTTACTCCTAAAAGCGATAACTTTATTATTAAAAAAATATTTTAACTAAGTATAATTTGTTTATCAGGTTTTATTTTTGGTGAAGATAATTGAATGCTTTAATATGCCTGAATGATTTGGATTATGGATAATAGTAAGAGAAGTTACTAACTTTATTCAATCTTTTAGGTTCCACTCAGAAAGCATTTCACTTTCTATGGAACACACTTCCAAGCTCATTTTATCTACACTAAAATCAAAAAATCTGGTTATTAAAATTAATCTAATTTTTCGAATTCACCTAAAATTCTGCCAAAATTATCCAGGAAAAAGATAAAAGGAGCAAATTTATTATTCTCTGTCCTGCTTGTTCAAGCGCTGGATTTTGCAGCTTCTTCTTGAAGCTTTTCCGATAACTCCTTACCGAGATACCGATCAATAAAATAATGCATTACGTAAAGTAATGGAGTGAGAAAAACGGCAATTAAAAATTTATAAATATAATTAACCACGCCAATTGCCAATACGAGGGAAAGATCCCATCCAGCTCCCCAGTAGAAAGCGATGAGAAGCACAACAAAACTATCTATGAATTGCGAAACCACCGTAGAACCCGTTGCCCTTAGCCATATTTTTGAGCTGCCTGTAAACCCTCTTAGGTAATGAAAAACTTTTACATCAACTAATTGCCCGACTAGAAAAGCCACAAGTGAACCAAATATTATCCATAAACCCTGCCCAAAAATTGCATTAAATGCCTGGTCCATATTCAATGTCCCTGAAGAAGTTGTCCTTTCTATCCAGAAATCTGCGGGAGTAAGCCCTATTGCAAAGTAAACCATTAAGAATGCATATACTATTAAACCAGCTGCTGTAAATGAGAGAAACCTTACTCCCTTTCTACCAAAATATTCGTTAATAATATCCGTCATTATAAAGATTACAGGCCAGAGTAAAACGCCCGCAGTTAGATTGAAGGAAAGATTTTCTTCACCAAAAAAGGAGAGGTTCAGCGGATTTAAGCCTAACCAACCTTCCAGAGAAAAAATTTTAACCCCTATGAACTCAGCAAGAATTGCATTTGCTATAAAAAAAGCCCCAAGGATGTAAAACAGGGTTGTGCTCTTATCACGCATTCATTTACCAATCTAAATTAATAATTTTTATAAATATAAGTGAGTTGTTACTAAAATAAAAAAGCGGCATCAACTAAATTTAATTGATGCCGCCTTGTAGTGGAGAGAGATGAACAATATTATAAGTGGTTAACGTTTTCTGTTTCGGTTCGTATTGTTATTGTTCGTATTCCTATCGTTCTTTTTAGTCGTCGTCCTGGTGTTTTTGTTTACTTTCTTTTCAACCTTCTGCCGGGTGTTATTCCTCTTCACATCAGTGTTTCGTTTGTTGTTAGTATTATTCTTCACCTGGTTTTGGTTCCTGTTCACATTATTCTTTTTAACCGTTTTATTCTGCTTAACAATTTTCCGATCATTCCTTGTATTATTATTATTTCTATTTACCTGGTTCTGATTCCTGTTTACAGTATTCTTTTTAACGGTTTTGTTCTGTTTAACAACGTTCCGATCGTTCCTGTTATTCTTATTTTTATTTACCTGGTTCTGATTTCTGTTAACATTATTCTTTTTATCAGTTTTGTTTCGATTAACAGTATTCCGATCGTTTCTATTCTTGTTAGTATTTACATCGTTCCGTTTAACATCAGTTTGAGTTTGCTTTCTGGTAACTGTTTTATTATCTGTTCTTTTGTCGTTAACACCATTCCGATTAACATTATTCTGCTTGTTATCGTCTCTTTGCTTATCAATCTTTCTATCAACTTTATTGTCGTTTCTTGTTACAGTGTTAGTCCTATTCCTATCGCCTACCTCTACTTTATTAACATCCAGTGATGTTCTTCTGCGGTCTTGCTTAACATTCACATTCCTGTTATCATTTCTTGACAGTTGATCCCTGGGAACATCAAGCGTTCTTATTTCATCGCGATTTCTGTCTTTTCCTCTTATCTGCTGCGGATCGCGTACTCTTGTTATTTCCCGCTGCCTAATATCCTGACCAGATCTTACCCTAACATAATCAATATCAATGCCCCTGTTTTGAACTCTGCCGTTACGGTAGCCATAGTTTGTTCTGTATGTTGTGTTGGAGTAAACTCTATACCTGTAATCAGGAGCTACATAATAGTTATAAGGATACTGATGGCAGAAGTTATTGTAACCAATAAAGTGCCAGTGATGATAAGGAGTATGAAAAACATTACTAAAATGTATGCCTATCGAAATAGAGAATGAAGCATAAGGATGTAAAGGAGCCCATCCTATATAATCGTTACTATATCTCCATTCTACCCAGGCAGGAGCCCATTCATAATCCGGGTACCATAACCAGCCGTAATAATCATCATGGAACCATCTTCCATAATGATAAGTTACGTAACCGAAAGATTCATAAGAATCCCAATACCAGCCGTCATATGTCCATACCCATCTTCCCTG
>CBEPPX010000084.1:0-7264 GCA_965511205.1 uncultured Ignavibacteriales bacterium
CGACTAAGGTAAATATTTTCAATTTATGATTTGATAATATAACTATATTTATTTTTGTAATAAATTAAACGTATCCAGAGCAACCTTTACTGAATTGTGTGATGAACGGAAAGATAAATAAATGCAGGCATTTCAAGTTACTTTACAGCAAGATCATTTCTCACTATCTTAATTAATATGGAAAGAATTTATTTTAACAAACTATCCCCTAAGAATTTTGTGATTGAATTCCTGAAAAAAAATTTTCTCCTGCTTCTCTTTTTTTCGTTACAAACAACGAATTGTTTTGCGCAAAGTTCGATAGACACGCTTGAATATAAAATTACATTACTACCGATAAACCGCATCTTTACAAATTTTGACAAACAGTTAACCACATATTATTTAAACAGCGGCTTCGATGTTTCCGCTTCATCCGACCCTTTTAGTTTTAGCATAAAAGAAAATTTCCGTTCCACACTTGTAGAAGCTGGCAGTAACAGCATAAGAGATGAACAATACCTTGTCTTTAGGGGATACTATAAATTTAATCGTGGATTAAATGCAGGATTATCTGTAAAAAGCAACCTCTTATCGGATGACAGACAATTAGCAATAAACCAGACTGCAATTAACCACGCTACATTTTTTACTGAAATTGAATTGCTGAGACAGATCTATCTTACTCCTTACGGTGGCTTTTCAATTAACAAGCAGGTTGGAACAACAGACCGCGGTGCTCTTTATGGCTTTGAGAGTTTGATAGATGATTTAGATTTTACAGATTTTTCTCTCCGTTCCGAACTAAAATTTGAAAATGAAGATATTTTCCCAAGAAAAAATTTACTGCGATTTTTTAACCTTTTAGTGACCAACCCGTTTAACCCTAATGTGATAAATTCGCTTAATACTAAATTTACACAGAGCAGGAAAGATTTCTATTTCCCGGCAGATTCAATTACATCAAGCCAGTTTAACATTACAAACAACATTGAAGGGAGAACCGAATCAATATATTTAATTCAGGACAGGCTTGTGTACAACGGTTTCCTGGATCTGTTTACGCTGGAACTATCAGGAAGACTGAATTGGCGTACAATTGACAGAGACACACGATACAGGTCGCTGGATAAACAATCGCAAAATATTTTTGATTCAAAAATTGAAGAGCTTGGAATAGGAGCCGAATCTTCTCTTCTCTACAGAACAGGAAATTTAGATGGAGCACTTCGCCTAAATTATATTGAGAGAGATGAAAAACATATCGCCAAAAGAATGGAAGGAGTTGATGAGAGCTTTTTTGAGCAGAGAAAAGAAATTGACAGCAGAAAAAATAACAACTCTGGAAGAGCAACAATTTCCTTACTTGGAAACATTCAGATCGGCAATGCAGACCGTCTGTCTGTAAGCATGTTCCACAGTAAACTTAAATACGATACACCAAGCATTAATAACGATGATGACAGGGATGAGCTGCTCTCCATAGCCCGCATAAGGTATTCAAAATTTATATCACCCTTTTTTGAAATGTTTGCTAATGTAGAAGGAACGTACAGCCATATCGTTTACGTGTTTGCAAGCCGTAGTGCAAATAATAATATAAATCGTGTACTGCGGTTTTCAACAGGCGGCTATTACCACGGTGCGCAATTTTCATCCCTCAACAATTTTGAAGTCTCTGCAAACTATACTGTTTACGATTTTGAAGATGTAGCTTCTAATCTTAGGAGTATATCGTTCAGGCAATTCACAGCCACCGATTCTACCAGGTGGAACTTATCTAAAAAGTTTACACTAATAATTAATGGTTACATTAAACTAACTGACCAGGGAGACCTGGATTGGGATGAATTTGCTGAAAGACCTACAAGATACCTCGAAGAAATTTTTACCACTCCAAAAGTTGGTTATGTTATGAACAATGCGCTTTTTGCTCTTGGGCTTCGTTATTTTTCCTTAAATACTTTTAACTATGATAAAAAAGGCAGGATACCGGATACAAAGTTTTTAACGGTTGGACCCTTGCTCGAAATTGTTATTGGCTCCCCTTCACTGTATCTTAAAGTGAATAGCTGGTACGAGTTTATTTCGACGAATGATGTGCCGGACAGGGAAAGAGCCAACCTTATTGTTGAAATGAGCTGGAAATTTTAAATTGAAAACCGATATTTTTTTATTATTTTGTTTAATAAAATTATAATAGAAATTGCCTGAAGACAGTTACCATATTGAAATAGAAAGTGATCCGAACAATTTAATTACAGTTGAAGAATTTGTTAATTATTTTGCTAAAGATCTTGGTTTGGATAATGAACGGTTTGCCGCACTCCTTTTAGCCGTTACCGAAGCCACTACTAATGCAATCATTCATGCAAATAAATGCGATGTTAATAAACTTGTAAGTGTTGATGTAGAAGTTGATAAAACAAAAATTATCATAAAAATAACTGATGAGGGGGAAGGATTTGATCCTTCAATAGTACCAGATCCTACACAACCCGAAAATTTACTTAAAGATTCCGGGCGGGGCGTTTACCTGATGCGCGTTTACATGGATGAATTAAAATATAATATTACTCCCACCGGAACAGAAACTATTCTTACATTAAAGATTTAACTAATTTTCAATAATTCCCTCAATTATCTTCAAATAGATTTAATTTATTCTATCAAATAGTAACACCTCAAATTATTTTTGATTATTTTTACAGTTGTCAGTATAAAACAATAATCTAGAGGGAGTTAACAATGGCTAGAAAAAAAATATCACTAATTGGTGGTGGTCAAATTGGTGGAGTTTTGGCACAACTTATTGCTCAAAGGCAACTTGGCGATGTCGTTATGTTCGATATCGTTGAGGATATGCCGCAGGGTAAAATGCTTGATATCGCGGAAGCAGCAAGGGTAGACGGCTTTGATGGGAAAGTCGAGGGAACCAATGATTATAAAGATCTTGCCGGTTCAGACCTGGTAATTGTAACAGCTGGATTACCCCGTAAACCCGGTATGAGCAGGGATGATCTTTTAACAACCAATGCCAAGATCATGAAATCTGTTGCAGAAGCTGTTAAAAATAACGCGCCCGAAGCTACATGCATTATAATTTCTAACCCGCTTGATGCAATGGTTACACTTTTCAAAAAGGTTACCGGCTTTCCAACCAACAGGGTGTTCGGTCAGGCAGGTATCCTGGATTCTTCAAGATTCTCAACATTTATTGCATGGGAACTTGGAGTTTCAGTAAAAGATGTTAATGCAATGGTGCTCGGCGGTCATGGGGATACAATGGTACCGATTATCAGGCATTCAAACGTAAACGGAATACCTGCGATGGATTTGCTGGAACGTAAGTACGGCGATGCAGCAAAAGCCAAAGAAGTTATGGATGCTATGGTTACAAGAACCAAAAAAGCGGGTGGAGAAGTGGTAGGATTATTAAAAACGGGTTCCGCTTTCTATTCTCCTGCATCTGCAGCAATCTCTATGGTAGAGGCAATTATTTATGATGAAAAAAGAGTGCTTCCGGTGTGTGCTTACCTGGATGGTGAGTTTGGTGTTGATGGCTACTATTTAGGAGTACCTGCTGTGTTAGGTGCAACGGGAGTGGAAAAAGTTGTTGAGTTTTCTTTAGATGAAACTGAACAAGCAGCGCTAGATAACTCGATAAATGCAGTGAAAACTCTTGTAGCAGATATGGAACGGCTGGGATTCTAGGTCTCCTCTCATAATCTTTATCTAAAGGATAGAGATGGAATAATTGAATGCCGCTCGGATTTTAAACTAAAAAACCCTCCTACATTGGAGGGTTTTTTATTAAACTATTTAAATAAAAAATTTAAGCGGAATAAACACTTACAAAGCGTCTGTCACCTCGTTTTACTTCAAACTGAACAACACCGTCTGCAACTGCAAATAGAGTATCATCGCCGCCTTTTTTAACATTAGTGCCAGGATGAAATTTAGTTCCGCGCTGTCTTACAAGTATATTACCTGACACAACTTTCTCTCCGCCAAATCTTTTAACTCCAAGATATTGCGGGTTACTGTCTCTTCCGTTCCTGGTTGAACCCTGACCTTTTTTATGAGCCATAATTTTCCTCTTTAAACAATCTTTGTTATTTCAATTCTAGTAAGTTCCTGCCTGTGCCCTTGTTTCTTTTGGTAACCCTTTCTTCTTTTTTTCTTAAAGATGATAACCTTATCATCTTTAAGGTGTTCAAGTACTTTAGCTGTAACCTTTGCACCTTTAACAGATGGATTACCTATCTTAACGTTTTTATCATCGCTAAGAACTAAAACTGAATCGAAAGTTACTTCGCTATCAATATCATCTTTTAATCGCGGAACGTAATACTTTGTATTTTCAGCTACTTTGAATTGTTGTCCTAATATATCTACAACAGCAAACATTTAATCCTCTATCTTTCTAAAATTCGAGCTACAAATGTATATAAATTAGTGTTTTAAGTCAATTCAGTTTAAAGATAGATTATTTCCTGAAAAATTAGAAGGATAATCACTTTTTAAGCTTAAATGAGAATTCGCTCCCAATATTGCACTCACTATTTACAATCATTGCTGTGCCATGTGCTTCAAGAATGTGTTTTACAATTGCTAACCCTAATCCTGTCCCTCCTACAGAGCGTGAGCGCATTTTATCCACCCTGTAAAATCTTTCAAATATCCTGTCCAGGTCATTCGGGGGAATTCCAATACCGGTATCTCTTACAATAATTTTTCCGTATAATTTTTCTTCTTCAACCAGTACTTCAACTTTTCCTTTTTCGGTGTACTTAATTGCATTCTGCAAAAGGTTTACAACTACTTGTTTCAACTTATCTTTATCGCCATACAACTGTAAACTATCTCTAATTGGCGAATAAACCAGCTCAAGATTTTTAGTTTCAGCTAAACTGCTTTGCTCTGAAACAACACGTTTTAAAAAATCATCAATGTTAAAATACCTGAAACTCATTTTCATTTCGCCCGATTCTATCATCGAGATATCGATAAGATCATTAAGTAAGTTGCTCAAACTGATCGTATGCTGGTTGGCCTTGCCCAAGAATTGTTTATTTACTTTGGGATCGTTGATAGCGCCGTCAAGAAGAGTCTCAACAAAACCTTGAATCGCAAAAATCGGTGTTCGTAGTTCGTGAGAAACATTTGCGAGGAATTCCGATCTTACCTGCTGCAGTTTGTTAAGAGATTCAATATCATCGTTTGTTTTCCTGTACATCTTCTTAATTTCTCTTTGCAATGTAACAAGGCTTTTGCTTAGCTCGATTTCATCCGAGCTTTGGTATCGGTTTTTCCTGATATTATTAATTATAGTTTTTATTTCATCTAATTCTTTATCTCTTCTTCTTCCTACAAGGTATAAAACTATTATGCTGGATATAAATAGGAGAATGATAAGGAGAATGGTAATACGTGAATCTTCAACCAGCAGAATGATTGCGATTGCCACCAGGATATCTAGAAGGATGAATTCCTTGAAATATACTTTTGCAGATAAAAGGTATGTATTAAGATTCTTCAAAACTTTTGAATTTATAACCAACGCCTTTAATGGTTTCTATCAGACCGAAACTCTCACCAAGTTTCTCTCTTATCTTCCTGATATGCACATCCACAGTGCGCGGCACAACAAATACATCCTCTCCCCAGATAGATTTAAGAAGCTCATCCCTTGTAAAAACCTTCCCTGGATTTTCAGCAAGGAAGTGAAGTAACTGAAACTCTTTACGCGGTAATATTTTTGTCTTACCGCTCACCGTAACAATAAATTTATCAAGGTTAATTGTAATAGGACCGATTTCTGTTACCCTGGGAGCTGTTGTTTGCTTCTGCCCCTTACTAGTGTTACGCAGGTTACTTATAACACGGGCTATTAATTTTTTAGGAGAGATCGGCTTTTGTATATAATCACTTGCACCTATTTTTAAGCCTTTAATTTCGTCTACTTCGCTGGCTTTAGCAGTTAGAAAAATAATTGGAATATCTTCATATTCAGGTTTAGCTTTAATCTTTTCGCATACTTCAAATCCGTTCATTCCATCCATCATAATATCCAGTATGATCAGGTCGGGATTTTGTTTTACTTTTTTAAGTGCTTCTATTCCGTTGTAACCTACCAGCACTTCAAAATTTTGCTGTTCAAGGTTGTATTTTAAAAACTCAACAATATCAGGTTCATCATCAACTAGTAATATCTTTTTCATTATTAAAATCTAATCAATCTTTAATTCCTGATTTTTTTCAGCAGACTTATACATTGTCCCGATTATCTTCATCCTTTGCAGGGCTTCCTCACCGGAAGAGTAAACCGGGTTTATACCTCTAACTGCTCCAATAAAACTTTTTAATTCGTTCAGGTATGATTTTTTAAATAACGTAGAAGAGTTTTCTGTAAACGAAGGTTTCAAATCGATATACTTATCACCAACTTTTTTATATAATTTTAATGGATTGGTGGATAGACTTCCCTTCGATCCGAAGATAGTTATTGAAAATATATCTTTCTCAACCGCAAGAGACCAACTTGATTCGAGATGGATAACTTCCGAGCCATCGCATCTTATAAATGACACAGATGTATCCTCAAGATTTTTTGTATGCTGATAGTAATTTTGAGTGGAAACCGATTTTACAGACGGATAATCAAGGAGCCAGAGGGCAATATCAAGCAATGGCATTCCCAGGTCAAGAATTACACCGCCACCGGCTTCATTCTTTTTAGAAAACCATTTTTCTGTGCTACTCTGCCTGCGTATCCAATTGCACCTTATGTAAAACGGTTCACCTATTTCGCCGGCATTAATTAAAGTCCTGAAAAGCATAAGATCGGGTCTGTAACGGAGATTCATTCCAACCATTAATTTCTGCTTATTCTTCGCAGCGGTATCAACAATAGATTTAGCTTCGTCAAAGGAGCGCGCAATTGGCTTTTCAACCAATACATCTTTTTTTGCTTTTAAAGAATCATTTGCAACCTGTTGATGAAGTCCCGTTGGGGTTGCTATGATTACGGCTTCCGCATCACTTTCATTTAGAAGCTCTTTATAGTCTTTAAACCTGTTGGGAATGTTAAACTTGTCGGCAACGGCATTAAGCCTGCTTTTGTTTGGTTCTGCAACAGCAGTTACTTCAGCATCATTAATTTTAAGAAGGTTGGGAAGATGAACAAGCTGTGCAACATGACCCAGCCCTATTACAGCAACTTTTGTTTTGCCCATTAAACCGCTACCCCTTGCCTGATCCTTTTATCCCCGCAAAATACTTT
>CBEPPX010000085.1:0-7255 GCA_965511205.1 uncultured Ignavibacteriales bacterium
AGATAATTTATTATAGATGATCTCAAATGATCTTATCAAGTATTTACAAATCTTCCGGCGAAACTATAATTAATTAGCTTCTGCTTTCTCAGGGAATTTTTGAAGATACTTATGATAAAAATCTCCGATAGCATTATAAGCTTTTTCAAGTATCTCTTCGTTTGGAAGAAATACCACTCTAAAATGTTGTGTGCCGGGGACTTGCCCGAATCCGCTGCCGGGAACAACTACTACGCCGGTTTCTTTGATTAACTCTGCAACAAAATGGTTATCCGGTTGGTTCATATGTAATCTTGGAAATGCGTAAAAAGCACCTTCCGGTTTTACACAGGAAATGCCTTCAATTGCATTTAGTTTTTCAACGGTCATATCACGCCTTTTAGAAAGTTTTACCTTCGCGTTAAAAAGATTAGATTGATCACCTTCAAGCGAAGGCTTAATTCCATACTGCTCAGGATGGTTTGCTGAAAGTCGCGCTCTTAATATTTTATTTATTGCTTCAATGTAATCTGAAAGAATTTCTTTTCTTCCACTTACAATTCCCCATCCCATTCTAAAACCGGGAACCATATAGTTTTTTGATAAGCCGCCAAAAGTAACGCACGAAACTTCTTTATTTAAAGAAGCTATTGAAACAAGTTTTTTATCATCAAACAGAAGTTTATCATAAATTTCATCAGCAAAAATTACCAAATCATTTTCAACTGCAAGATCTACAATTTGCTGCAGGTTTTCTGTTGAGTAAAGTGATCCGGTTGGATTATTTGGATTGATAAGAATTATTGCTTTTGTTTTATCATTTATTTTACTCTTAATATCTTCAATATCAGGCAGCCAGCCGTTTTCTTCATCAAGGTAATAAGGATTTTCAACAGTAGCCAGTTTACTTTGAATTGCTGTGTAAAGAGGATAACCGGGAGTTGGAGTTAATACATTTTCGCCGTTGTTTACTAAAGCAGTTAAACAGATTTCAATAGCTTCGCTTGCACCCGTTGTAACAAAAATATCGTGGACGTTGGTTATTCCTTTTCTTTCTGCTTCCCTTTCAATTGCATCCCTTGCTTCCTGTATTCCTGAAGAGGGTGCATAGCCGTTATCGTTATTTAACATTGCATCATAAGTTGCTTTTACAAGATGTTCCGGTGGAGAAAAATCATAAATGTTCGGATCACCAATATTCAAATAGAGCATTTCTTTTCCTGATTTTGCAACCTCATTTGCAAGTACAATAATATCTCTAACTGCGTAAGTGATTTTTTCTGTTCTAACAGCAGGAACAATTTTCTTCTGGCTCATTCTTTCCTCCGGAATTAAACCAACGGTTTAAAATGTTTTAATTTCAATATTAAATTTAATGGAATTAGGAATATAAAGCGATAGAAGTGGAAATAGAATGTTGGATAATAATTTTATAGAAAATATCTGTAGGAAGAAAAAAAAATCGATAGAAAAGATATACTTCACTACCGACCCACTTTAAAAATTATTTAACTGAGATAAAACCCATGGATTTCTTATATCATAATTATAAGAAATAAAATAACTGAAATTATTGTAGCAGTTAGAAAGAGAAGACTGAACGAGTCTTTAGCTTTCTCTTTATATAGTGTATTCATTAATTACCTGAAACCCTCACCACTTTACGGACAGAAACAATTGGAGCATAAAATAATATTTGAATACATCAATGGCAATAGTGTGTAAGATTTAATTACACAAATTAATCACTTTTTTATTGGGAGCACGCTTTATAGCTTAAAAATCATTTTCTGCAGAAATTATTTACATTTCATTTTAAGTGTGTAACTATAATTTGTAACTCCACTGCCCGGTACATCCAGGTTTGTGCTTTCACCATCTTTAAAGTTAAATTCAAGAACTCTATCTTCTTCAAGAGCAGGGAATGGCAAGCTTGCAGGAACATTTTGGGTAATCGTTCCACAAATGATATTAAAATTACCTCCCTGGTCTGAATCACTTGTCTTTTTCAGCTCAAGTTTAGCAGCACCATCTTCTGAATAAACAACTTTCCCTATATAAAAGACTTTATAACTGCTGTTGCCTAAAAACTTACATTGCTCAGCATTACCGGTCCAGTTTGCATTAACCATTCCTTCTCCCTTAACGGTAGGAGGATCAGCTTCCCAATTAATAGTGCATGGAATTGTTCCTGTTCCAATTGATTCTAATAAAAACTGTCCGCCATATTCGTGAGACATCGTGTGGTTATAAACAATATTAAATTTATCCCCTGCCTCAATTTCAATTTCCTTGGTTTCGCCAAATTCATTTTCTTTAAATGAATAGGGAAAGCGGGCTTTAAATTCCATCGTTAACGTATATTTACCCGGATCGCAATCTGCGGTAAATTTAGATTCAGCTTTGCCATCGCCATCGGTTTTAACTTTTTCTGGATTAAAGGAGCCTCCTTCTGCAGTAAGTGTAACGTTCATATCTTTTATAGGGACCCCGTCACAATCAATTAATTTTATTTCTACTTTAGTTGATTCTCCGGCTTTAATTTTTTCCTTTTCAGGTTTGATCTCCTTTTCAGCGCCCTTTCCATCTGGAGCAATAACAACTTCCGGAATTTCGTCTCTCTTCCTTTTTTCAAAATCTCTGACATGCTGCATAAGGGGTATAAGCTGCTGTGCTATATTTTTACCGTTCTGAACACCGGATATTGAAAAATCATAAGGAGCTGTAGCTTCTACAACTGTTTCGCCTGTTCCGCCTGTTTGTACGATTGCTGTTATAATATATACACCATCAGATTTTTATTTTGCGATTAAACCGGAAAGCAGGTATTCTATATCTTCAGACATACCTGAAGGAGGAGGAAGTGAAAGAGATGTACTTCCGTGAGTGTAATTATCTTCACCCCATTCATTAATAGTAACCATTTGCCCATCATAACAATTTATACAATCATTACTTGGATCTTCGTTAAACAATGCATCAAGTATTCCACCAGCAACCATAAACATTTCCAGCCAATCTGCCTGATCCAATCCAGAACCTGGTTCGGGTGGTTCCCTTTGCCATATATCAAGATCGAAGAATGCAAGATCTCTTTTGGGACAATCCTGGCATTCCCATCCTTGTGGTAATATTAAGTTTGAGTAAACAATAATTGTGACAAATATGAAGAATAAAGTTTTCATTGTATTCCCACTATAATTTGATAAATCAATTATTTCATTAATATCATTTTCTTCGTTTGAATGAATGTATCGGTTTTTAGTTGATAGAAATAAATTCCACTCGGAAGATTAGCTGCATACCAGCTTATCTCATAAGTGCCTGCAGATTTTTCTTCGTTAACAAGAGTCGTTACTTCACGACCTAAAACATCATAAACTTTAAGAGTAGCAAAACTGAATTCTGGAATTTGATATTTAATTTTTGTAGTAGGATTAAACGGGTTTGGATAGTTCTGTGAAAGAGAGAATTCTGCGAGCATATTGTTATCAATAATTTCAACATCTGTTACTCCACTCCAATTCCAGCTAACAATTTTTGCATATATATCCCATCCTTCTGATCGGCGGTTATCCATCCATAAAAAAATTATGTCTGAGCTGTTTGCAAATACTTCCGGTGATATCTCGCCATTATTCGGACCATCGGCAACAATACGATAATTTACGCCATTTGGAGATCCACTTGCAAAATATCTTTGACCAATAATATCGGAGTTATTTTGTCCATATCTATAGTCTTGCCACGCAATCACAAAATCACCCACTCCGTCCATTGAAATTGATGGAACCTTCTGATATGCACTACCAGCATCATCGTTTACTTTTGTGTTAACTCCTAGAGTTGTGCCTGTACTGGTGTATCTTTGATAATAGATATCCCAATTGACATTCCTATAATCTTGCCAAACAATCACATAATTACCTGCTGCGTCCATTGATGAGATTGAGGGACCCATTTGAAATTCACTACCAGCATCATCGTTTACTTTTGTGTTAACTCCTAAAGTTGTGCTTGTACTGGTGTATCTTTGATAATAGATATCCCAATTGGCACTCCTAAAATCTTGCCACACAATTACAAAATTTCCTGTTACATCCATTGAGATGGAGGGAGAAACCTGATCAGCATTGCCAGCATCATCGTTTACTATTGTGTTAACTCCTAAAGCTGATCCTGTGCTGGTATATCTTTGATAATAGATATCACGATTGACATTCCTTTCATCTATCCATACAATCACAAAATTACCGGCTCCGTCCATTGAGATTGAGGGAGACCACTGCTTGACACTATCAACATCATCGTTAACTTTTGTGTTAACTCCTAAAGCCCCTCCTGTGCTGGTATATCTTTGAAAATAGATATCATAATTGTTATTCCTGTAATCATCCCACACAATCACAAAATTACCTGCTGCGTCCATTGATATTGATGGATGCTCTTGTGATGCATCTTGAGTATCATCATTTACTTTTGTATTAACTCCTAGAGCTATGCCTGCATCGTTGTATCTTTGAAAATATATATCCCAATTGGCATTCCTAAAATCGTACCACACAATAACAAAATTACCTACCGCATCCATTGAGATGGAGGGAACGAATTGATCTGCACTACCGACATCATCATTAACAAGGAAATCATCTACAATTGTGCTTTTTATAATTTCAATCTGTTGTTCATTAGGTTTTAGACCATTATGTATGTTTATTGGTACTTCACGATTGCCTAATTTTAGCTTGTATGCTGTATTATCTTCTTCTCCTCTAATTTGTTCTTGTGGATTAATTCTTAAATCTTGTCTTTGTTTGTTAGGATGTTTGGTGGGATGGTCAATAGACTGGGCAAAATCATTTTTGCAGTTTAAAACAACTAAAAAAAAAAGTAGTATTGATATTTTCATAATAATTCTCCCTGAAATATTTTATTTTAAATAGATAATTTTCTGGAATCAATTAACTGACTTTAGTAAACAATATCTAACTCAATTATCTGAGCAAAAGCATTTTTTTAGCCTCAATGTAATTTCCAGCTTTCAATTGATAGAAATAAATTCCACTACTTAATCCCACAGCGTCAAAAACAGTTTCGTGTTCACCTGCATTTAATTCTTCATTAATCAACGTTGCAACTTCTCTCCCCAATACATCAAAGATTTTCAGAGTTACGAATCCGGTTTCAGGCATCTGCCATCTTATTGTTGTGCTAGGGTTAAATGGATTTGGGTAATTCTGTGATAATAAATAACTGGTAGGCATTTCATTCTTAACTTTAATAACATCCATTACACCGCCGCCATCTGTAGTATGAATTATTGTTCCTCCGTCTCCTGTTGCCCAACCGTTCATAGTATCAACAAAACAGACTGAAGTTAAAGTGTTTGATGCAACTCCACTAGACTGTTCATCCCAGGTAAATCCGCCATCTCGGGTTCGCAGAATTGTACCAGCATCGCCGGCTATCCAGCCGTTATTGTTATCTACAAAATGAATTGAAATTAAACTTTCAAATGTTCCGCTGGGAATTTCCTGCCAGGTTGCGCTTCCATCTGTTGTTAAAAATATGCTTCCGTATATTCCAACCACCCAGCCATTCATCTCATCGATAAACTGAACATCTGTAAATCTAAATCCGTTAGAAGCGTTAGTAATTTGTCTAATCCAGGTTGCACCTCCATCAGTTGTATGAACTATGGTAGAATCTAACCCGACTGCCCAGCCAGTTGTAGTATTTACAAAATGAACACCATACAACCAATTAGCTGTGGTGCTTGCTTGCCTCACCCAATTTCCACCAGCATTTGTAGTATTAATAATTTCACCATAATCACCAACAGCCCATGCATTGTACTCATCTACTGCACAAACTGCATTCAAATCAGAACTTATTGGGCTCGTTTGCAAATTCCAACCAGCTCCGCCATTAATCGTGTGTAATATTGCACCATCTTCCCCAACAGTCCAACCATGATTATCATCTGCAAAGTAGAGATCATTTAGTGGATAGGAATTTGTGTTTACATCCCAGGTTACACCACCGTCTGTTGTCCCCATTAAAATTCCAATACTGGGTCCCGGAATTCCAAAATCACCTCCAACAGCCCACCCGGTATTTTCATCTAAAAACTTTACTGATTTAACCCAATGCATCGTACCTTTATTTAATGTTGTAAAATCAGTTCCTACTCCGGAATTTTTTAGGATGGTTCCATAATGACCCACAACATACATTTCGTCGGATCCATATTTATCCTCTACATCGTATAATGTTGTTACTGAAGAGACATTTGAATTCCTTTGAATCCATGGTTCGCCAACATCTGTTGTTTCCAAAATTACCCCACCAGTTCCAACTGTGTAACCCCTGGCATATCCAATATTTAATACATCCTTTAAATTTGCATTTGTTCCGGATGGTTCAAGTGTCCAAGTTGTACCTTCATCAGTGGTAAGAATAATTGTACCTAAATTTCCAACTGCCCTTATGTGCTGAAAGGTTCCGATGTTTACTGAAAAAAGATGGTGGCTAGATGGTGAGACCTGATATGTCCACGAAATTCCCCAATCAGTTGTGCGCATTATAATTCCATCTAATCCTACAACCCAGGCAGTCGTGCACTCTATATTATGAAGCGAATAGAGATTATTATTATAGATTAAACTCTGATCTGTCCAGGTTACACCCATATCGGTGCTTCTGAGAACAGTCCCATTATCACCTGCAATCCACGGGCATCCATTTATATCTGAAGTGATTGAGCGAAGATTCTCGGTTGTATTGCTGGTTTGTTGGGTTATATCAAAAGTAACTCCATCATCATATATATAAAGAATCAGCCCATTATCACCCACAATAAAAACTTGAGTGTCACTATGCATAAAAACACAATTTAAATCTTCAGTTGTACCTAGATCGATAATCTCCCAGGTGGCTCCCCCATCTTTTGTATATATTGCAGTTCCTAATTCTCCCACTGCCCAACCTTCATCTGCAACCGTGCTAATAAAACTGATGCTTTTAAGTGCATTCCCTTGCGGATACGGATTTTGCCAATACCAACCGGTTTGAGATAAATTAGTTTGATAAAAAAGAAGAAATAATGAGAGAGTAAGTATCAATTTTTTCACAGCGCACTCCTATGAAAATAAATTTAATGCCATCTGTGCAGTGAAGAAATTTATTGAGGACTAATGAAATTGGTTAAGGTTAAATTTAGTTCCTCTTCCCAAGCAAGACAGATGTTTTTATTTATATTTTAACTTGCAAATAA
>CBEPPX010000086.1:0-7254 GCA_965511205.1 uncultured Ignavibacteriales bacterium
CCTTGTTCTCTTACGCTCATCAAATCTTCCCATACTTCAGGATAACTTGTTTTTATTTCACGATTGTAATTATCACAGTTTTCCTGCCACATAAGATAGCTGTGGAAAGAATTGGCAAGTATTAAATGCTTCACATTATTTGGATATTTATTTGCATATCCCTGTGCTACTACTCCACCGTAGGAATGCCCTAAAATATTGATATAAGAATAACCCATTGCTTTACGCAATCCTTCCAAATCTTCAATATCTCTTTCTAAGGAATATTCTGTTACATTCTCAGCAGTTTCAGATTTTCCTCTTCCGAATCCATCATAATATATCAATGTATTGGTTGTAGAAAGTGAGTCAAACTTTCTTAAATAGGAATGTGCATTTCCCGGTCCGCCAGCAATAAGGAATAATGGTTTGCCATTCCCAAAGCTTACAGTCCATATTTTAGCATCATTTACTTTATAGTATTTGCCATCTGTTTCACTATCAGGAAATGATTGTCCATAGACAGCTATGCCAAGTATTAAAACAATGAGGATATTTAAATAGATCTTCATATGACGCCTTAAAATATTTAAGGAACATTTGAATTTAATTTTTACTTCTTCTTTATTACCAATCTGTCATAACCTAAAATTAATAATGCAGAAACAAGTGCCAGCGCAGCAAATATAAGCCACATAATATCAGGTCGCTGCATATCGCGGGCGAATGCTGCGTAAAGCTGTCCTGATAAAATTCCGCCAAACAGATTTCCAAGCGCTACACACCAGTAAAAGTAACCCATATAAAGTGCAACCTTATTTGGTGGCGCAATCTTGCCTGTGTACTCTTTAGATTTTGGACTTGCCATCATTTCGCCAAAAGAGAAAACAAATATACCTGCAACAACAATCCAGCCGATTGTACCGAATATTAAAATTGTAAAACTCACTACTGTTATCATCACACCCCAAAAGATAGTAGTAAATGGTTTTAACCTAGTAACTAAATAAGAAACAGCAACCTGGAATAAAATTATAGCACCTGCATTTATATTAATTATATATTCCGGGTTTACCTGTCCTACAACAGCCATTGAGTTTTTCAAAGCTTCTATTGATCCACTTAAACCAACAAAACTCATAACTCCGCTGAAGGCATTCATAAGACCGGTTGTATCTGTAAAATCTCTTATGTAAAGTGGAAGTGTGTAAAAGATTTGGTTAAAGCTTGTCCAGAAACCAGACATTAAAAGAAGGAATAACCCAAAGCGCCAGTCTCCGAGTTTCATTGCTGTGGCAAGCCAGGATTTCTTTTCTCCGCTGCCTGATTTCTTCAGGAAAAAATCATAGATGAAATTCAATGCAGTCCAACCTATCACAACATAAATTATTTCCATCCAGCTAAATGAACCATCCGAAGTAAACTTGGAACCCAATACCAATACTACGAGCAAACCAAAAACAAAAAGGAAGAAGCGTCCGTTTCCAAGGACTTCAACCATGTCCTGCAACACCTTTTTTAGTGAACGTACGTCGGAGCCGCCTCCTTTTGTTGGCGGTTCCTTAAAGAAAATCAGAACAATAATTAAATTGATGAAAATCCATCCTGATGAAGCAATAAAAACATACTCCCAGGACCATCCCCTAACAATACCCGCTACTATTGGTCCCACAAATCCGCCTATGTTTACCATCATATAAAAAATACCAAAACCCATTGAAGAGTTTTTCTCCCCGGTTGTTTTGGAAACCGTGCCGATGATAACCGGTTTAAACATAGCAGCACCAATTGCTACCAGCATAAATGCGAGAAAAAATGTGGGAAACGTTTTTAACTGACCTAGCAAATAATATGAAGGAATAAGAACAATAAACGCAGCGATCAACATCTTCTTAAACCCATACCTGTCTGCAAGTGCGCCTGTTACAACAGGAAATAAGTATAGAAAAAATGTTACCACACCTTGCAGCACTCCTCGGTCTTCATCTGTAAATCCTAATCCTCCTTCGCCAACAGCGCCCGTAATATATAGTGATGAAACAGCAAAGAAGCCGTACCATGCCATTCGTTCAAAAATTTCTAATGTGTTTGCAACCCAGAAGGATCCGGGAAATTCTCTTAATCTTATTTTTTCTTTACTCATTAGTTCCTCTGGGATGAATTTGGCGATTCGTATTTGCGATCATTCGATAAGAATTGTTGTGTAAACGATAACTATAAAATTAAATTGTGGCTAAATTACGGATTGATAATTGTCAAATCAAACTATTTTAAGAGCTGAAGAAAGTTTTATTGCGTTGAGCATCAATAAAGTTGAATAATCTGGGTTGAGTGGCTATATTTCGCTTCACCAAAAACAAAAGATACCATGGAAACAAAAGCACTACTTAAGACTGATTTTCGAAAATTAAAACTGTTTGCAAGAGGTAAAGTAAGAGATATTTACGAAGTGGATGAATATCTTTTACTTGTTTCTACCGACCGCATCTCTGCGTTTGATGTTATAATGGACCAGGGAATCCCCTATAAAGGAATGGTCCTTACAAAAATATCTGAATTCTGGTTTAACCTTACTAAAAATATTATTCCGAATCATTTAATATCTACTAATGTTGATGAGTATCCTGAAATCTGCAAAGAGTATGCAGAAGATCTGCGCAACAGATCGATGCTTGTTAAGAAGGCAAAGGTAGTTCCGATTGAATGCATCGTAAGAGGATACATTTCCGGCTCCGGTTGGAAAGATTACATCCGTACAGGTAAGATATCCGGAATAAAACTTCCGCAAGGTTTAAAAGAATCGGAGAAATTTAGCGAGCCAATCTTCACACCATCTACTAAAGCAGAAATTGGTGAGCACGATGAAAATATTTCTGCAGAGCAGGCAATGGAGATAACGGATAAAGAGACTTTCAAAATATTAAAAGATTCTACTCTTAAAGTCTATAACAAAGCTGCAGAGTTCGCACTGGAAAAAGGAATTATTATTGCTGATACAAAATTTGAATTTGGAAATTATGATGGCAACATTATAATTGTTGATGAAGTCTTAACTCCCGATTCATCGAGGTTCTGGCCCTTAGATAAGTATGAAACCGGGAGAGGGCAGGATAGCTACGATAAACAATTCGTAAGGGATTATCTGCTCTCAATCAATTTTAACAAGCAGCCGCCTCCTCCGCCACTACCGGATGATATAGTTAAAAGGACAAGCGAAAAGTACCTGGATATTTATGAGAAACTTACCGGGGAATCCCTGGTTTGATACAACCTGTTAAAGTTAAATTATCAGCCGATAAGTTTTTATTGATAGAATGGGATAACAATTCAAACTCTTCATTTGAATTAACAATGTTGAGACGATTCTGTCCTTGCGCTGTTTGTCTTGCTGACAGAGAAAAGCAGGGTAAAAACTATATACCAATTTTCGGAAAAGACCAGGTTACAGTTGAAAGCATTAAACCTGTTGGCAATTATGCTATTGGTATAAAGTGGAAGGATGCCCATGACACAGGAATTTATGAATACCCATTTCTCCTAAATCTCCCAGGTAACAATGAAGTAGTAGAGAAATGACTCTTCCCAATCAACTTACAGTTTTACGGATAATATTATCGCCGGTGTTTCTTTACCTGTTTTTATTGGATGATATACTGTTTAATATTATTTCGGTTGCGGTTTATATAATAGCTGCACTATCAGATTGGTATGACGGCTGGCTTGCACGAAAATTCAATTACATAACGAGCTGGGGAAAGTTCTGGGATCCGCTTGCAGATAAAATTCTTACCTCTGCAGCATTTATTGGTTTTGCAATTGTTGATCTTATCCCTTACTGGATGGTTATAATTATTGTAGGAAGAGATATCCTGGTTACGTTGCTAAGAGTATATGCCGATAAAAAAGGATTTAAATTTTCAACCAGTTTTTATGCAAAATGGAAAACTTTGCTCCAAATGGTTTTCCTTTACTACCTGTTGATACTTTTTGTAGCAGGAAAGATACCTCAAGTTTACCAGGAATATGGTAGAGTGATCTCCAATCTGCTCGATGAAAATCTTGTTTATTATGTTACACTGTTTATCACTCTTGTTACACTTCACTCTGGAATATTATATATTAAAAGAAACTGGCACATAATTAAAAAACTTTTTTAAGATGAAATTAAACTTTATAGACAAATTTTTCGGATCCGGATTTTATACCGGCTATTCACCTTTTGCTTCCGGCACGGTTGGAAGTTTTGCCGCTCTTCTAATTTATTACATCCCTGGTTTCGAAAACCTATATATAATTCTTCCAACTACTATCATCTTCTTTTTATACGGAGTTTACGTAGGTAATAAGTTTGAAAAAGTTTACGGTAAAGATCCATCTCAATGCACAATTGATGAAGTGGTTGGCACCTGGATTTCGTTGATTTTATTGCCAAAAACGGTTTTTATTTCGTTAACAGCTTTTTTTATCTGGCGGATTCTTGACATAATCAAACCTCAACCGGCAAGAAGAATGGAGAAAATACAAGGAGGTTTGGGCATAATGATGGATGATGTAGTTTCCGGAATTTATGCTCTCTTAATAATGCATCTTCTTATATATTTAATTGGTAAATTTTAATTCCTAATACTATTTGAGAAATGAAAGCATATATAATTTCGATAGGTGATGAACTTCTTTTAGGTCAGACGGTTAATACCAACGCTTCATTAATTGGTGAAAAATTGTCTAATCTAAATATTGATGTAACCAAAATTTCCGTCATCGGGGATGATGCGTCAGTAATTAGAGATGAATTTAACAATGCATGGATTAATAGCGATTTTGTTTTAGTAACAGGAGGATTGGGTCCAACGCATGATGATGTTACCAGGAACTGTGTTGTTAAATTTTTCAAGACAAATCTTTCTTTAAATGAAGATGTATTAAAAGACATTAACGAACTATTTGCAAAATGGGGAAGGGAAATTACTGACATTAATAAAGACCAGGCAAATGTACCTGAAATTGCTGAGGTAATAAGAAACAACAAAGGTACAGCTCCAGGCTATTGGATTGAAAAGGATGAAAAGATTTTTGTGGTAATGCCCGGTGTTCCTTACGAAATGGAAGAAATGATGAATTCTTTCGTTATCCCGAGAATTCAGGAAATGGGTCTTGAGAAGCAAGGTTTTGTTAGAAGATTAATACTTAACACAACAGGCATTCCGGAATCACATCTTTTTGAAAGACTCGGTGATTTAGATGAAATATTAGGTGAGGCTAAACTTGCGTTTCTGCCAAACCAATATGGAGTGAAGTTAAGGATAACGGTTAAAGGTGAAGATGAAGAAACAGTTAACAATAATTTAATCGAAGTTGAACAAAAGATTCGGGCAAAAGCTGGAAGATTTATTTTTGGGAAGAATCATGAAACACTGGAAAATGTTGTAGGCAAGCTTCTGGAAAAGAGAGATCTTACTATCTCAGTTGCAGAATCCTGCACTGGCGGATCGCTTGCAAATCATTTAACTAATGTTAGCGGGAGCAGTAAATACTTCGATCGGGGGGTGGTCTCTTACAGTAACGCTTCGAAGGTAGAAATACTTAAAGTTGATGAAGATGTTTTAATTGAGCACGGTGCTGTAAGCAGGGAAGTAGCTATGCAGATGGCTGAAGGAGTGCGCTCTACCAGTGGAACCGATATTGGAGTTTCAACAACAGGTATAATGGGTCCTACGGGTGCTACAACCGATAAACCTGTTGGACTTGTTTACATAGGTTATTGCGATGAAAAAGTTTGTACAGCCCGGAAAGTTGTATTTGGAGGCGATAGGTTATTAAACAAGCAAAGAACAGTGCAGGCAGCCCTGGATCTGGTGCGCAAGCAAGTCCTGGGAATTTCTTTAGATGATTAGATTATTTGTTGCGCTAAAAATCCCTGAAAATATTAAGGAACAACTTTTTAATATTTGCTATGAATTAGTTTCGGATACTTCCCTTTACAAGTGGGAAACAAAAGAAAAGATTCATCTTACATTAAAATTTATTGGTGAGGTTGAGGAAAACCTGGTCCCACCTATTTCTACCGAACTTGACTTTGTTAAAAATTATCGTTCATTTAATTTTCAAGTTTCAAGATTTGGTTTCTTCTTCAGGGATAATACACCAAAAATATTATGGGCTGGAATGCAGGCGGATGAATCGATATTTAAACTGGTTGAAGAATTAAATAAAAGGATGGAAATTTTTAACATCGAACCAGAAAGAAGAAAATTTAAATCTCATTTAACATTATTGAGAATTAAAAGTAAGCTTGATGAAAATTTTATAAATAACTTTAATAACTACCAATTCGATGGATTGAATTTTAATGCAAATAAAATAGCACTTGTAAAAAGTGAATTATCTCGAACAGGTGCACAATACACTGAAATTAAAAATTACGAACTTATTTGATGGAGGAAAGATGTCTACAGAAAGAGAACAAAAAATTAAAATAATCGATGAGGCGATATCTTCGATAGAAAAAACCTACGGCAAGGGTGCTATAATGAAACTTGGCGATGGTGTTATAAACGATATCGAAGCAATTCCAACTGGTGCACTATCTTTAGATTATGCTCTGGGAATCGGGGGAGTTCCAAGAGGCAGGGTCACTGAGGTTTACGGACCGGAATCGAGCGGAAAAACAACTCTTTGTCTGCATATCATTGCTGAGGCACAGAAAACGGGAGGGTTGGCTGCATTTATTGATGCGGAACATGCTCTGGATGTTAATTATGCAAAAAGATTAGGCGTTGATACAGCGAATCTTCTAATCTCCCAACCTGATTTTGGTGAACAGGCACTCGAGATTACGGATACTCTGGTTAGAAGCAATGCACTCGATGTAATTGTTATTGATTCAGTCGCTGCGCTTGTACCCCGCTCAGAAATTGAAGGTGAAATGGGTGATGCAACAATGGCTGTGCAGGCAAGGTTAATGTCGCAAGCACTTAGAAAACTTGCCGGCGCAATTTCAAAATCAAAAACTTCGGTTATTTTTATAAACCAGTTAAGAAGTAAAATCGGAGTAATGTTCGGTAGCCCTGAAACAACAACTGGTGGCAATGCTTTAAAATTTTATGCTTCAGTTAGAATTGATATAAGGAGAATTGCTGCTATTAAAGATGGCGACCAGGTGGTTGGAAATCGTACCAAGGTTAAAATTGTTAAAAGTAAAGTTGCTCCGCCATTCAAAGTGGTTGAGTTTGACATCCTTTATAATGAAGGAATAAGTAAAACCGGAGACCTTAT
>CBEPPX010000087.1:0-7186 GCA_965511205.1 uncultured Ignavibacteriales bacterium
ACCAAAGAATTTGAAAATCTCGCAAATAAAATATTTGATGAGAAAACCACCACGAATAAAACTCAGCTAAAAGAAATTCTTGATCCATTGAGAGATGACATTAGTAAATTCCAGAATAAAGTTGAAGAAAGCAATAAAGAAAGCATTGATAGAAATGCTGCACTTCGCCAGCAATTATCATCGCTTAAAGAAATGAATTTACAGATGAGCCATGATGCACAGAATCTTGTTAAGGCATTAAAAGGTGATACAAAAGCGCAGGGCGATTGGGGTGAAATTCAACTGGAAAGAATTCTTGAAAGATCGGGCTTAAGAAAAGGTGAAGAATATTCCATCCAGGAAAGTTTTACTTCGGAGGATGGAAGCAGGAAAAGACCTGACGTAATTATAAATCTCCCCGAAAAGAAAAAAATTATTATCGATTCAAAAGTATCGTTGGTAGATTACGAACGATTTGTTTCTGCTGAAGAAGATGATCAGAAAAATATTCATTTGAAAGCGTTCATTAACTCAATAAAAAGGCACATAAAAGAATTAAATGAGAAAAATTATCAATCAATTTTTGATCAAGGATCACTCGATTTTGTTTTAATGTTTATTCCTATCGAGCCAGCATTTTCTCTTGCAGTTCAGTTCGGAGAGGATCTTTACTCAGATGCGTGGGATAAAAGAATAATGATGGTTAGCCCAATGAATTTATTTATTGCGTTACGAACAATTGCGAATATTTGGAAACAGGAATACCAGAGCAGGAATGTACTTGAAATTGCAAAACAATCAGGCGCACTGTACGATAAGTTTGTTGGCTTTGTAAACGATCTTATTGATGTTGGAAATAGAATGGATCAGGCAAAAAGCAGTTACGAAGGAGCAATGCAAAAGCTTTCTGATGGATCAGGAAACTTGGTTATAAGGGCTGAAAAAATAAAGGAGCTTGGAGCAAAAACTTCAAAATCCCTTCCTCAAAATATAGTGGAACGTGCAAAAGAAGAATGAGAAGAAAACTAAAACCTAATTGTTAAATAAATCCATGGAGGAGATATGAAAAACTTAATTGTTCCATCTTTGCTTGCTGCAATTGCCGTTTTTATCTGGACAGCAATATCCTGGATGGCACTTGGTTGGCATGAGGTTGATATGAAGGGCATAACTGATGCTTCGCTTGCCAAACAAATGCAAACTACGATGACTGAACCCGGAATTTATATTTATCCTGGGTATTCAGAAACTGGTGAAGAACTATCTATGGAAGAATGGAACGAATTACGAAAAGCGGGACCAATGATTCACTTTATGGTATATGACCCTGTAGGTGCTGAATGGAGTATGGGCGAATCAATGCTAAAGAGTTTCATAATTAATTTTATCTCAGCATTTATTGCCGCTGTACTATTGATGATGACTCTTGCACAGAATCCATCGTTTATGCGAAGAGCAGTTTTTGTTATGATGCTCGGATTATTTGCTGGTTTCGTTGTTCATTTCATGAACTGGAATTGGTGGAATATTGCTATTGGTTTTACAATTGTTAATGTTATTGACCTCTGCGTTACCTGGTTACTTGCAGGATTGGTTCTTGCCTGGAGGATTAAACCAGATCTAAAAACTGCATAAATATATTGATTTACTTTTCAGCTGCTGCAAATTATCTGCAGCAGCTTTTTTTTATGACTAAAATTATGAATACAAAGAAATACTTTGAAGCAAATAAAAATCTTTGGAATAAGCGCGTTGCTTATCACAAAGAATCTGATCTTTATGATGTAGAAAATTTTAAGAACGGTAAAACATCTCTGCAGCATATTGAACTTGAAGAACTCGGTGACGTAAAAGGAAAATCTCTGCTTCATCTTCAATGTCATTTTGGAGAGGATACCTTATCGTGGGCAAGATTAGGCGCAAAGGTAACGGGTGTTGATTTTTCTGAAGAAGGAATTAAACTGGCAAAATCACTAAACGATGAGTTAAATCTAAATGCAAAGTTTATCTGTTCAGATATTTACGACCTTGAAAAACATCTTGATGAAAAATTTGATATTGTTTTCACTTCTTACGGAACAATCGGTTGGCTGAATGATTTGAATGAATGGGGAAGACTTATCTCTAAATATCTTAAACCTGGAGGAACATTTTATATTGTTGAGTTTCACAATGTTCTTTGGATGTTTGATGCAGAGTTCAAGAAATTGAAATATTCTTACTTCTATAATGAAGAACCTATTGCAGAAGAGAATTCTGGAACATATGCAAATAAATTAGCGGATATAAAACAGATTGAATATGGATGGAATCATCCATTAAGCGAAGTGATAAACTCTTTAATCGAAAATGGTTTACAATTGGAATTTCTTCACGAGTTTCCATACAGTGTTTATGATGTTTTCCCAAATACAGGAAAAGGTGAAGATGGCTGGTGGAGGTTAAAAGGATTTGAGGATATCGTTCCGATGATGTTTTCGATTAAGGCTAAAAAGTAGGAGGTTGACTCAGAGCTATGTTTAGTGTCATTGCGAGGAGCAAAGTGACGAAGCAATCTATCTAGTACGGCAGATTGCTTCACTTCGTTCGCAATGACTTCAATATTTTACACTCCCATTTCCAAAATCTCAACCCACTCTGCTTTCGTTATTGGCATAACCGACAACCTGTTACCTCTTTGAATCAACCTCATATCCTTTAGTTTTTGATTTTCTTTAATCTCTTTTGTAGTTACAGGTTTTTTAAATTTTTCAATCAACTTAATATCTACCATGTACCACCTCGGTTCTTTTTGCAACGCAGTAGGATCAAAATGTTTATTATCAGGATCGTATTGTGTATGATCAGGATAACCTTCTTTTACAATTTCACAGCAACCAACAACTGCAAGAGGATCAGTGTTACTGTGGTAGAATAAAACCCCATCACCTTTCCTCATTTCGTCACGCAAAAAATTTCTCGCCTGGTAATTTCTTATTCCATCCCAGTAGGTTCTCTTGCCGGGGCTTTTATCTAAATCATCAATAGAAAATGCATTAGGTTCTGATTTGAAAAGCCAGTATTTATTTGCCAATTTAATTCCATAATTATTTTAATAATAATCTAAACTTATAAACAAAATAGCAATTATTCATCACCACTCTTTTGTAAATTGCTATTCATTTTTTAGCTGGATATATTGATCTTAATAATGAATAGAATATGCAGAAAATTTTAACAATATTATTATTTACCGGGTTGATGTTTTCCCTAGCTGCACAAACAGAAGGAACATTTTCAATTGCACGCTTAAAATATGATGGCGGCGGCGATTGGTATAACGATCCTTCTGCAGAAGTGAACCTGTTAAATTTCGTTCAACAAAATACAAACATAAAAGTTGATGCAAGATACCAATTTGTGGAAATCTCATCTGAAGAAATTTTTTCTTACCCGTTTTTGTTTATGACAGGGCATGGCAACGTGGTTTTTTCTGAAGATGAAGTTGAAAGGTTGAAGCTTTATTTAGAGAACGGCGGATTTCTTTTTATTGATGATGATTACGGTTTGGATAATGCAGTAAGACGTGAAATCAAAAAAGTTTTTCCTACAAAAAATTTCCAGGAAATTCCCTTTAGTTATGGTTTGTACAATGTTGTTTACAATTTTGAAAGCGGTCCGCCTAAAACACATGAGCATGATAAAAATCCTCCGCGTGGATTTGGAATTTTTATAGGAGAAAGGTTGGCAGTTTATTACACTTACGAATCTAATCCTAGTGATGGGTGGGCGGATGCCACCGTTCACAACGATCCTATTGCAAAAAGAGAAGAAGCATTAAAATTTGGAACAAACATTATCGTCTGGGCGTTATCTCAATAATGGGAACAGATTCAAAATATTACCGGGAAATATTAAACAAACTAGAACGGTTTGTTCGAAAGGAACATGTTCATATAATTCTTTCGGGCGTTCAGCTGATGTTCATCGCCGTGGTTGCCAACTTTACTTTTTTTACATTCATTGAGTGGATTGCAAATCTTAATTCTGCATTCCGTACAATTCTATTTTTTCTTTTTCTGCTGCTTACTATTTCTGCATTTGCTTACCTGGTTTTGCTTCCGCTTCTCAGGTATTTTAAATTATTCAGAAAAGAAACTTACTTTGAAGCTGCAAATCGCGCTGGAAAATTTTTCCCATCTTTAAAAGATAATTTGCTTAATGCAATGCAGCTTGTAACTGAAAAGACCAGCGGAAGTTTTTATTCAATTAACCTGGTAGATGCAGCTTTCAAAAATGTTTACAACAGCTCAAAAGGAATTAAGTTTGAATCTGCTGTTAAGTTTGATAAAGCAAGAAAAGTTCTCCCTTACTTCATAGGTTTGATGATTTTTTCAGTTCTGCTTTTACTATTGGTGCCGGGGATGCTTTCTGCATCAAACCGGCTGGTAAATTTTAATAAAGAATTTATTCCACCACCCCAGTTTATTTTTGAAGTTACTCCAGGCAATGCAGAAATAACCCGTGGTGATGATATTTTAATTACAGCAAGTGTAATCGGTACGCCGCCAAAGGAAGTTTTCTTTGCTTTAAAAAATGAAGATGAAGCAGACTTCAATCATCAAAAAATTTATGCAGATTCAACAGGCAAATATAATTTGCTCTTAAGTTCGGTTAGAAACTCTTTTAAGTATTTTGCTTCTTCGGAAGAAATAAATAGCGAACTTTTCGAAGTCACAGTTATAAATCGTCCGCTGGTAAATAATCTTGAGTTGTCAATCATCCCGCCGTCATATTCGGGAATTCCCAAAACCATTCAAAAAGATAATGGCAATGTAACATCACTTATTGGCAGCAGAGTTGAGATAAATCTTTCTTCAACAGAAAATCTTACAAAAGCTTTTCTTGAGTTTAATGATTCAACTGTTGTAGAATTAAATGTTACTGAAAACTCCGCTTCGGGTTCGTTTACTGTATGGAAAGATAATAACTATAAAATAAAATTGATTGACGAAAGCGATAATTCAAACTCATCGCCAATAACTTATAATGTTAAAGCGCTTTATGATGCCTACCCTGTTATAGAATTATTATCACCAAATAAAAACCTTCCGCTTGCAAATGATAACCGGTTAACATTGCTGGCAAGAGTGGCTGATGATTATGGCTTCTCAAAATTAAATTTAAATTACAGGTTATCTGCCTCAAGATATGAACCGCCGCAAACCGAATTCAGCTCAATTGAAATTCCACTTGAAGATCTTAAAAAAGAAATTGATGTGAATTACATCTGGAACTTAACTCCTCTTCATCTCGCTGTAGATGATGTTGTAACTTACTATCTTGAAATTTATGATAATGATTTTGTAAGCGGACCAAAATCTACTAAAACAAGTAGTTTTACTGTAAGAGTTCCTTCGCTTGAAGAAATTTTATCTGATGCAGATGAAGTTTACTCTCAAACTGAACTTGAATTGGAAGAGACTTTGAAGGAAGCAGAAGAATTAAAAAATACGCTTGAAGAAATTGATCAGGAATTGAAAAAAGATGAGCTGGAATTAAGCTGGGAAGAAAAGGAAAAAATATCTGATGCACTGGAAAAGTTTAAAGAGCTGCAGGAAAAAGTAGACAACATGAACGACCAGCTTACCGAGATGAGACAAAATCTGCAGGAAAATAATTTGCTCTCTGAAGAAACCATGGAAAAATATTTAGAGCTACAAGATTTGATGGATCAGCTAACCGGCGAAGAGATGAAAAAGGCAATGGAACAAATGCAACAGCTTTTGCAAAAGATGAATAGAGATCTTACACAGAATGCAATGGAGGAACTTAAGTTTGACGAGGAAAGATTTAAAAAGAGCATAGAGAGAACTTTAAACCTGTTAAAGCGTATCCAGGTAGAACAAAAAGTTGATGAATTAATTAGGAGAACTGAAGAATTAAGAAAGGAACAGGAAAACTTACAGGAACAGACGGAGCAAAGTGATCTCTCGGATAAAAAGAAGCAGGATGAGCTAAGTAACAGGCAGGAGGATATTTCAGATGAATTACAAAAAATGGAAGAAGAGATGCAAAAGCTTAAAGAGAAGATGAGCGAGCTTGAAGATATGCCGATGGAAGAGATGGAAAAACTGATGGAAGAATTTAGTAAGCAGAAAAATGAAAAACTCTCTAAAGAAGCATCAGAAAAGATTCAACAGCAGCAGCAGGAAATGGCTATGAAAAACCAGCAGCAGTTACAAAGTAATATGAGCCAGATGAATGAGATGATGATGCAGATGCAAAGTGAAATGAATCAGAAAAACCAGGTACAGACTTTTACAGATATGATGAAAATTCTTGATAATCTTATTTCACTTTCCAAAAAGCAGGAAGGGTTGAAAGAAGAATCACAAAATCTTGATCCTAATTCATCATCTCTTAATAAGCTTGCACAAGAACAGAGCAAATTAAGTGAAAATCTTAAAAACATATTGCAGCAAATGGCTGAACTTTCGCAAAAAACTTTTGCCATCTCTCCTGAAATGGGTGAAGCCCTTGGTAAGGCAAATCAGAATATGCAAATGTCTTTGCAGTCTATGCAAAACAGGAACGGTTCATTTTCAGCCATTCAGCAGGGCGAGGCGATGAAGTATTTGAATGAAGCAGCTTCGATGATGAAGAGTTCGATGGAAGGAATGATGCAAAGCGGTGGGGGACAGGGTGGAATGATGTCGCTGATGCAGCAGCTGCAGCAAATGTCCGGGCAGCAGATGAATCTGAATAACATGACCCAAATGTTAAAACAAATGCAGCAGGGAAACTTATCACCGCAGCAGCAAGGAGAAATGCAGCGCTTGGGACAACAGCAAGAGTTAATCCGTAAATCAATGGAGCAATTAAACCAGGAAGCTAAGATTTCCGGAAATTCTAAAAAACTTCCGGGTGATCTTGATAATATTCTTGAAAGAATGCAGGAAGTTATTACTGATATGAATACACAGAAACTTGATAATGATTTGATACAGAAGCAGGAAAATATCTTATCAAAAATGCTGGAGGCTCAGCGCTCGATTAATGAGAGAGATTTTGAAAAGAAAAGGGAATCCAGAACTGGCGAAACCGTATTGAGAGATTCTCCATACGAACTTAATCTTTCTTCGGAGGATGCAATTAACAAAATAAGGGATGAACTTAACAGGGCAGTGAGAGAAGGATATACAAAAGACTACGAGGAATTAATTAT
>CBEPPX010000088.1:0-7185 GCA_965511205.1 uncultured Ignavibacteriales bacterium
TACATAGCAATTTGTCTGGCAAGCACAATTTCTTTCTTGCGTGTTTTATCTCTTATTTTATTTTCAGCCACACCTAACATATCGCAAACATTTTTTGTGATTGTTTCAATAGTAATGTTATTTGCTTTCCGGTTGGTGGCAATTTCTTTTACTGTTTTTTTTGCAAGTTCAAAAGTTATTTCCTTAGAGTTTAAAGATGCATTAGCAAGGAGCTTTATAAGGCATCCTTCTAACTCTCTTATATTGGAAGTTATATTGGTAGCTATATAATCGAGTATTTCATTCTCTACAATCATACCATAAGATTCTGCTTTCTTCTTAAGAATAGCAATCCTGGTTTCAAGTTCAGGTGGCTGAATATCTGCAGTCAAACCCCACTGGAACCTTGATGTTAACCTGGTATCCAACCCTTTCAAATCCTTGGGCGGCTTATCGCTGGAAAGAATTATTTGTTTTCTTGATTGGTGAAGAGTATTAAAAATATGAAAAAACAAATCCTGGGTTTTTTCTTTGCCAATAAGAAATTGAATGTCGTCTATTATTAAAACATCCATGCTCCTGTAAAAACTTGAGAACTCATTTACTTTGTTCGATTGAATTGCCTCAACAAATTCAACTGTAAAAATATCTGAGGAAAGATAGATAACTTTTTTATCCGGGTGGCTTTTTAGAATTTCGTTACCAACTGCCTGTATAAGATGGGTTTTTCCTAAACCAACTCCGCCGTAAACAAAAAACGGATTAAAAGATGTTCCGCCAGGGTTATCACTTATTGCACCGGCAGCAGCTCTTGCAAGTTGGTTGCCCTCACCCTTTATAAAATTATCAAAAGTATATCTTGAATTTAGGTAGGATTCAAAATTTTGCCTCGGCTTTGGTTTTACATGTAAAGTTCCATTTCCTGGTTTTTCAACATTTCCTCTTTCAGCAAGCCCGCTTTCTACCACTTCTTCTGAAATGATATAAGAAAGCTTTGCACCAGGACCTATTACATCGTTAATGGTTTTGTTAATAAGCGAGTTGTAATGTTCGTCAATCCACTCCCAAAAAAACTGGCTGGGCAGCTGCACCCTAAGTGTGGATTCATCCAACTCAATCGGTTTTATTGGAAGAAACCAGGTATTATAGGTCATTAATGTTACATTTTCTTTTATTTTATTAAGGCAAGCTTTCCAAACAGAACTAGGATCGGTGTTGGTTTGGTTTTTAATAATTTCTGAATCAAGCATTAAATTATCCACAGAACAAAAACATAAATTATTTAGATTATAAATGAATTAGAAAGAATATTTATTCACGCAAACAAAATCCCAACAAGTTATTAACATCAGGCAGGTCGCTGTAAACCACTGTGACAAAACGGGTTGCGCCCCCGCCCTTAAAAGTAGCACACATAAATTTTAGTTGATGGCTGAAATGTTAAAACAGAAAAATTGTGAAACGTTTTCACATCGCAACCTTTTCAACAAGTTATCCACAAAGTTTTTGGCGCCCTTACCAATTAGAAAATAGGAAGTATTAACCATCTGTGCAAATTAATCTCTAATTATTTTTAATAAATAATTAGAACAAAAAACTATCAATTTTAGCTGTAGGTTTTCCTTGATAATCTGAAGTTTTGGGCTTATTTTTGTAGTCTTTTTTAGAGAAATAGGAGTAGAAATGAAAAGGACGTATCAGCCTAGCAATAGGAAGAGAAAAAACAAGCATGGTTTTAGAGAAAGAATGAAATCTAAGAGCGGCAGAAAAATTCTTTCCAGGAGAAGAGCAAAGGGCAGAACTAGACTAACTGTAAGTGATGACTTTTAAATAATGTGAAACCGTATGGACTAACGGCTGGTGAGAGGATAAAGAGTAAAAGGGATTTTGAAAATATTTTCAAAAGTGGTAACACTATTTACTCCCCTGATAATAAGCTTAAAGCTATTTATATATATCATAAAAACAGCAAAAAGTGCGGGGTTAAAATTGCCACAGCAGTTTTTAAAAAATCAGGAAACGCTGTTTGGAGAAACCGGGTTAAAAGATTACTTAGAGTATCGTATAGATTAAACAAACAATTTCTTGCTGAAACCTGCTTAGATAAAAATATTCTGTTAAAAGTTGTTTTTTCACTTAACACAATAAATCAAAATAATACACGGACTGTAAAGCTGAATGATATACAAAGCGCTGTAACAGATATTATTTCCAATATAAATAAAACACTTTGTACACCTTAACACTCATAAATATTAATAAACCCGTTTATAATTATTTGAATAGACCACACCTCAATAATTATTTTATAGCTTCTAATTTCAGATCTTATAAATTAGTTTCCGGGAAAAGGAAAAATTGATGGATAAGCAAACGACATTAGCATTTGTACTTATTGGCGCCGTTTTGGTAGTATGGCTTTTTCTAAGTGCACCCGAACCAACAGAGCAGCAAGGTAGCGATAAAGATTCAATAGGATTAGTGCGTGACACATCTGTTACACCGGAAGAAACAGCCCCGATAACAAATATTCCTGAAGAAAGAATTGAAACTGCAGAACTTGAGAATGTTTTAACAGATACAAGCGATACCGGAAACATTATAACCATAGAAAACGATGTTGCTATTATTGAGCTTTCTACCAAAGGCGGAAACATCCATAAAGTTTTTCTTAAAAAGTTTAACAATTGGTATTCCCGTGGAGAAAATGATGGAAACTATTACAAAAATTCTGTTCAATTAATAAATTATTCGCTGGGCAATGCTTATGATCTTTCGTTTGTAACAACCGATGGAAAAGCAGTTAGTACTGGAGATTATATTTTTGAAACCGATGCCAGGAAAAGCAAGCTTCTGTTATCTGATAGAGATTCGCTAACTATCACATTTACATTAAGTTTTACCGAAGGAAGGTACATACAAAAGCAATATGTTTTTTATAAAAACAGGTATAAATTTATAAGCAACATAGACCTTGTTGGAATGAACAATATGATTAGCAACAGCACGTATGATATTGTTTGGGGAACCGGCATAAGGGCAGTAGAAGAAAACTCGGTGAACGAAGCCACCTACTCAAACTCAAGCGTTTATTATGGCGATGAACAGGTAATACTTGATGCTTCTTCATTAGATGAAAAAGAAGCTGAAGACTTTAACGGGCGCATTGATTGGGTGGCTGTAAGGAATAAATATTTTGCTGCAATTATAATTCCCGGCAATCCATCCGGTGTAGAGGGGGCTTATCTTGAAGGCTACAGTATGCCCCAGGCAAATATGGGAATAAAAGAAATTTACAGTTTAAGAATAACCGTTCCGTTTAGGAATACAATTCACGAAAAACAATCATTCACTCTTTATGTTGGTCCTGTTGATTACGATGGGCTAAAAGATTTGGGGCATAGCCTTCAAGCACTTGTTGACTTCGGTAGTTTTTTTGGCTTAAAATTTATAGTTCGCCCCATTGCCGAATTTTTGCTTCTCCCGCTGTTTGGCTTCATCCACAATTTTATACCGAACTTTGGTTTTGTTATAATAGTTTTTTCATTGATAATAAAAATTGTGCTTTATCCTCTCACAAAAACCAGTTATCAATCGATGAAAAAGATGCAGCTTCTGCAGCCGAAGATAGCCGAAATAAAAGAGAAGTTTAAAGAAGATTCCCAGAAGATGAACAAAGAAACGATGAGGCTGTACAAGGTTTATGGGGTAAACCCTGCCGGCGGCTGCCTGCCCCTGCTGCTTCAGATGCCTATCTTCATTGCTCTATGGGGTTTATTTCAAACAGCAATAGAACTACGCCAGCAACCCTTTATTTTTTGGATAATGGATCTTTCAAACCCGGATGTAATTTATGATCTTGGGTTTAAACTTCCTCTCTTTGGAATTCAGCAGATAAGCGGTCTCGCACTGTTAATGGGCATTACAACATTCTTTCAGCAAAAAATGACCATGAAAGATCCAAAGCAAAAACAATTGGTTTATATAATGCCTGTAATGCTAACTATTCTATTTATGACATTTCCATCAGGACTTAATCTTTATTATTTTATGTTTAATGTTTTTTCAATAGCACAACAGTATTACATTAATCATAAGCATGATGGCATGGTGTTGGAGCCGGTTAAAGATGCAGATAAAAAACCAGGGTTTTTTGCAAGACTAATGGAATCCGCAGAGAAGCAATCGCAAGCTCAAAAAAAGAAACGCAGGTGATTTAAATATTAACCCTGTTATTGCAAAAAATTAATTTTTCCCGGTACAGATTTGTTCATCTTATAAGTTTATCCTGATGACTATCCGAGTGAAAATATTATTTTTTCTCCTTTCTTTTATTATTAATCTCTCCTTTGCACAGACAGAGCACACAATCAATCTAAAAACAAGGACCGAGCGGCTGCCTTTTGGGTTAACCGAAGAAGTCCCACTTCTCAACCCAAGAATTGGGCTTGCATTAAGTGGTGGCGGTGCAAGGGGGCTTTCACAAATTGGTGTACTAAGAGCTCTTGAAGAAGCTGGAATACAGGTAGACCTTATTGCAGGAACAAGTATTGGCAGCATTGTTGGTGGATTTTATAGCTCTGGTTATAGTATTACTGAATTAGATTCTATTGCTATTAATACTGATTGGGCAGACCTGCTATCAATTGGGGGCACAACAAGTAGAACCGAATTATTCATTGATCAGAAAGTTACTGAGGACAGGGCAATATTTACTTTGAGGTTGGACGGTTTGAAGCCGATCTTACCGACCTCTTTTAACGAAGGGGTAAAGTTCTCTAATTATCTTACGCTTCAAACACTCATGGCACCTCTTCATGCTAAAAATAGTTTTGATGACCTTCTAATAAAGTTTAGAGCTGTTTGTACCAACCTGGTTTCGGGTGAACCGGTTATTCTTGGCAGCGGTTCACTTGGCAGAGCTATGAGAGCCAGCTCAAGCGTCACTTTCTTTCTCTCCCCTGTTAAACGGGATGACCTTACTCTTGTAGATGGAGGGTTGGTGGAAAACATCCCGGTTAAAACTGTAAAGGGTATGGGTGCGGATATTGTAATTGCAGTAAATACAACCAGCCCGCTTCATAACCTTAATGATCTTGATGTTCCGTGGCTTATTGTGGATCAAACAGTGAGCATACCCATGAAGCAGCTGGATAAGAAGATGCTTTCCGAAGCCGACATTGTCATAGAACCGAACATGGAAAATAGTTTAGCAACAAATTTTATAAATATAGATTCGTTAATTATTAAGGGTTATAAAAGTGCACTTCCACATATTCCAACAATAAAAGCAAAAATTGATTCCTTCACTTTCAGGCAAATAAATTCCAAAAGTTTTTATATCCGGAATATTGTTTGCTATAGAGACACCTCTCAGTTAATTAATTCCTTTTACAAAAAATATTCTTCGGTTGATTCCGTTTCGAACTCAACAATTTTACTTGATTTACTTACCCTATATAAAACCGGATTGTTTGAAAATATCCAGGCAAATATCATCCAGCATAAAGATTCCACCCATCTTAAATTTGTTTATGTGCCGGCAGCAGTTATTAAGAGCGTATCGATTGTAAGTGGAAACGGAGTAGAAAAATCAATAGTAGATTCGATATTAAATCAGCTTAATGGACAAATATATAAACCGCGCGAAATGGTTTACAGCGTAATTGAAGTTTTAAAACATTACCGTAAGAATGGATATTTAATTGCAAAATGTTCCGGCGTTGAATTTGATAAAAATACCGGGTATCTGCAGGTATTTTTTAACGACGGCATTATAAGCAAAGTGATTATAGATGCAAACACAAGTGAAACAGTTATTGAAAGAGAATTTCCTGTAAAAGCAGGTGATCATTTTTCTTATGATGTTGTTAAGGCAGGATTAACAGGTCTTAGAAGTACCGGGCTGTTCAACGATATAAACCTCTCCATTACAGAAACAGAAGAAGGAAACATTTTAAAGCTTTCACTGGAAGAACGTGTTTCAAGCCTTCTTAAAGTAGGTTTTTTAGTTAACAACACTTACAAAGCACAACTTGGTCTGGATCTTAGAGATGTAAATTTTTTCGGAGATGGAACTGAGCTGGGTCTCTTTCTTTTTGGCGGTGCAAGTAACAGGGCATACATCCTGGAGCACATAGCGTACAGGGTTTTTAACACTTACCTTACATATAAAATTAATGCTTACTACAAGTTTAATGATATCGGTGTTTATGAAAGAACCCCCTCTGAAACCGAAAAAACATTTACAAGCACAAAAACAGGTGAGTACAGGCAGATATTTTACGGCGCCTCTCTTTCCCTTGGTACGCAGATCGAAAAATTTGGCAAACTTATTTTTACCGGCAAATACCAGATAGACAGGGTAAAAAATATTGAGGGAAGCGTTGTAGATCCGTATGAAACAAAAATTGTTAGTCTTAAAATTGGAGCAACCATAGACAGCAGGAATAAATTTCCTTATCCAGACGATGGAGTTTATTTTGACGGTTATTATGAAACAGCCCAGAGTTTTTTAGGCGGCGATGAAGGTTATACTCTTGTTGGGATGGACTTCAGGTACTTATTTAAACTTAACAAAAGCCAGGTGCTTACATCGAGGATACATATTGGCTTTGGAGATAAAACACTTCCACTAAGCGAGCAGTTTACACTTGGCGGTCAGCACTCCTTTTTTGGTGAATACGAAGATGAATTTAGGGGAAGGCAAATAGCCCTGGCGTCTTTAATGTACCAGCTCAAGCTGCCCTTTAAAATATTTTTTGATACCTACTTATGGTTCAGATATGATTTGGGCGCAACGTGGAGAACCCAGGAATTAATCAGGTTTAAGGATTTGAAGCATGGTATTGGGGGAACCGTTTCATTCGATACACCCATTGGTCCCGCTGATTTTTCAGTTGGAAGAAGTTTCCTGCTAAGAAAAGATCTTCCGGAAAATCCGCTTAGCTGGGGAGACATACTTTTTTATTTTTCAATTGGGCACCCAATCACTTTTTAAACACGCTTATCTTTAGCCAGCTTGTACAGCTCAACATATTGTTCCGCAGAATGTTTCCACGAATAATCTTTTTTCATTCCATTCGATTGAATTTTTTTCCACGCACTCTTCACGCTAAAACAATTAACTGCCCTCTCTACACTCTTGAATAATGCAAAACCAGTATGATCGTTAAAAGAAAACCCTGTTCCGGTATCAAGATTGTA
>CBEPPX010000089.1:0-7178 GCA_965511205.1 uncultured Ignavibacteriales bacterium
TATGCTGATAACCGAGTATGTTTTGATTTTTGAACTACTTGGAATTTTACTATTGATTGCATTAATCGGTGCAGCTTCAATGGCGAGAGAGTAATTATGTTAGAAATAAGTTTAACACATTTTTTAGTTATTAGTTCAATCCTGTTTTGCCTTGGCATTTATGGTGTTGTTACAAGGAAGAATGCTGTAATGGTACTAATGGGCATTGAGCTGATACTTAACGCATCAAATATTAATTTTATTGCATTTGCGCGCTATGGTAATTTTGGTTTGCAAGGACAAATGGTTGCACTGTTTGTAATTGTACTTGCTGCTGCCGAAGCTGCTATTGCGCTTGCAATAGTTTTAAATGTTTATAAAACATTTGCAAATGTTAATGTTGATGAAATAGATACTTTAAGAGATTGATTTAATGAGCGAATCCTTACTGGTAACATATTCTCTTCTTATTTTATTCTTGCCGCTGCTCGGTTTTATTGTAACCCTGGCGCTTGGAAAGAAAGTTCCGAAGATTTTTATTTTCGAGAACCTGATTATGTTTGTCTCACTGGTTTTATCAGGAATACTACTGTTCACAAAATTAACTTCTTTTGCAGATACTGCTATAACCTCTGAGTTTGTCTGGATTGATCTTGGAAACGTTCCGGTAATAGGTTCGATAACAATCACGCTTGGTATCCTTTTAGATGATATAAGCACTTTGATGATTGTGGTTGTAATGCTTATAAGTTTCCTCGTTCATCTTTTCTCTGTTGATTATATGAAAGGTGATATAAGGTACAACAGGTATTTTGCATACCTTGGTCTTTTCACTTTTTCGATGGCTGGAATTGTAATAACCAGTAATATGCTGATGATGTATATCTTCTGGGAACTAGTTGGAATTTCATCTTACCTCTTAATCGGATTCTGGTATGAGAAAAAATCCGCATCCGATGCAGGTAAAAAAGCATTTATAGTTAACCGTATTGGCGATATTGGAATGCTTGCAGGAATACTAATTCTTTTTACAACATATCAAACATTTAACTTCCAGGAAATTTTTGGAGAGATTGCTAAGGGAAACCTTCCCTTTAACAGCGGATTCTGGTTAACTGTTACTGGAATATTGATTTTCTGCGGAGCAATAGGAAAATCTGCGCAATTCCCTCTTCATGTTTGGCTTCCAGATGCAATGGAAGGTCCTACTCCCGTTAGCGCTCTTATCCACGCTGCCACAATGGTTGCAGCCGGTGTTTATTTAGTTGTAAGAATTTTCGGAATACTTACTGCCGATGCTATGTTGTTTATTGCAGCAATCGGGGCTCTGTCTGCGTTTATTCCAGCAACAATTGCATTAACACAAAATGATATTAAAAAAGTTTTAGCTTATTCCACCATCTCACAACTTGGCTACATGGTATTAGCTCTTGGAGTTGGTGCATATAAGTTTGCTTTCTTTCATCTTATAACTCATGCATTCTTTAAAGCTTGTTTATTTTTAGGTTCCGGTTCAGTTATTCATGCAATGCACCACGAACAGGATATAAATAATATGGGAGGGCTTCGTAAGAAGATGCCGATCACTTATGCCACTTTCCTTATCTCTGCCCTGGCTATTTCCGGTATTCCTCTCACATCAGGATTTTTAAGTAAGGATGGTATTCTTTCCGGAACATTTGCTTTCGGTTCACTTACTGGGCATTGGCTATTTCCTGCAGTTGGATTTTTTGTAGCATTACTAACTGCCTTCTACATGTTCCGGCTGGTTATATTAACATTCCATGGAGAACCAAAAAATAAAGAAAAATATGAGCATGCCCGCGAATCAAGTTTTGTAATGGTATTTCCACTTGTTGTGCTTGCAGGTCTCTCATTTTTCTTCTGGTACACTCCAAATCCGGTTGATCCTGAAGCTGGCTGGTTTTATTCTGATTGGATTGAAACACCCGTTTTGCATACACCAGAAAGTGAACGTTTCGATTTTATGAGAGCAGATGTTGTAGGCACAGAACCGGGTGAACACGGAGTTATGTATTCGCAAAAGTATACTAATGCACTGCATCATGCTCATGGAACTGCGGTAATTCTTTCGCTGCTTGTTGCCATATCAGGTATTCTTCTTGCATTTGTTATGTACCAGTGGAAAAAGATTAGCCCTGATAAACTTGCGGAGAGGTTCAAGCCGCTATACAAATTCTCTTTGAACAAATGGTATTTCGATGAGTTTTATGATAAAACTTTTGTTGCCGGAACACTTGGATTAGCACGGTTCCTTGCTAAATTCGATCTTAAAGTAATAGACGGAATAGTTGATGGTAGTGCTACTGTCACAAAGGCTTTTTCAAGGTTTGCAGGTAAGTTTGATAACATTGTTGTTGACGGGCTTGTAAACTTAATGGCTTATTTAAGCGGGTTTATCGGTTTACTTTTCAGGAGATTTCAGACAGGTAAAGTGCAAACTTACCTTGTACTGGTTATTTTTTCATTAGTCATTTTATTGTTTTTATTTAAATCTATATAAGTTTTTGAAACTATCAGGTAGATAAATGGACTTTCCAATATTAACTTTTATAACATTCCTCCCAATTCTTGGGATGATATTAATCCTCTTCCTGCCAAATAACAAAGTGCAGATGATAAAAAACATCACTTTGTTTGCAACTGGAATGCAGGTAATCCTTTCGGTTATTCTTCTTACTGCATTCGATTACTCGCTTGGCGGTATAAACGATCCAAACTCTTTCCAGTTTGTAGAAAAATTCAGATGGATTAATATTGAAGGATTTCCCTGGATCGGTACAATTAAGATAGATTATTTTATGGGCGCTGATGGTTTAAGTACACCGCTTATATTACTAACTTCTATTGTAATGTTAATAGCAACTTTATCTTCCTGGAATATTAGCAAATCAATTAAAGGTTACTTTGCATTATTTTTACTGCTCGATACCGGGATGATGGGTGTGTTTGTTTCCCTCGATTTCTTCCTCTTCTTTGTATTCTGGGAAATTATGCTGCTCCCTATGTACTTCCTCATCGGTATTTGGGGCGGTCCAAGAAGAGAATATGCAGCTATCAAGTTCTTCCTCTACACGCTCTTTGGAAGTATTTTTATTTTGCTTGTAATGATAGGGTTATACTTTAGCACAACCGAAACTCTGATTGACGGCTCTAAAGTATTTACATTTAATATTCTTTCGATGATGGATACAGCAAACTTTACTGCGGATGGAATTCTTTCACCGCTGAATCCTGATAACTTAAGATTCATAGCTTATATAGGATTGTTCGCAGGTTTCGCCATTAAAATTCCAATGTTCCCGTTTCATACCTGGTTACCCGATGCACACGTTGAAGCTCCAACTCCTATAAGTGTTATACTTGCCGGTGTTTTGCTGAAGCTGGGTATATATGGAATCCTTCGTTTCAACTTTCCTATATTTCCGGAGTTAACACAGCAGCTTGCCTGGTACATTGGTCTGTTTGGAATGATAAATATTATTTACGGTGCTCTAGCTGCTATGGCACAGAGGGATTTTAAAAAGCTTATCGCTTACTCCTCTATTTCGCATATGGGTTATTGCCTGCTCGGTATAGCATCACTCAACACGTTGGGAATATCGGGAGCGATTCTCCAGATGTTTAACCATGGTACAATCACTGCTATGCTCTTCCTTATTGTTGGAGTGCTTTACGACAGAACTCATACAAGGAACCTTGATGATTTTGGAGGAATTGCTACACAGATGCCTGTTTATACCGGCTTTGTTATGGTTGCGTTTTTTGCTGCAATTGGTTTACCCGGCTTAAGCGGATTTATTTCAGAAATTTTTGTATTCCTTGGTGCTTTTGGTGAACCAACAATCAGAGTTATAGCTATTATATCTACCCTAGGAATTTTATTGGGTGCGGGTTATATGCTCTGGACAATGCAAAGAGTATACCTTGGTCAGTTAAAAGATAAATGGTCTTCTCTTAAAGATCTTGATGTAAGAGAATATTTAATGTTTATTCCATTAACTGCAATAATAATTTTCCTTGGCGTTTATCCATCAGCAATGCTGGATATTATGACGTCATCAGTAAATCAAATGGTTAAGTTTATGCAGGATGCACAAGCTTTCTATAGTTCCATAGGTGGTTTTTAACAAAAAGTAAGTAGAAAAAATTGAACATTGAAATTCTTTCTTCCAGTCTCGAATTTATAAAGCCGGAAATAGCTCTATCGCTTACGCTGGTTCTTATTGTCGTAATCGATCTGATTATGGGTAAGAACAAGAAACTTCTTCCGTACGTTACAATAGTTGGATTGTTGATAACCGGTTACTTTGTTGCGGAACAGTTCGGGATGAAAACTTTTGCGTTTGTTACACCTCCCTCTTCCGCCGGGATGATTTCTGTTGATGCCTTCGGTGCATTCTTTAAAAGCATCGTAGTGCTTTCATCATTATTCGTAGTTTTATTTTCACTTACTTCTTCTGAAATAATCGGGTGTGAAGACCGGCACGGTGAGTATTACACTTTAATACTTGGAATGGCATTAGGAATGTTCTTAATGACTTCCGCAACAGATTTAATTTTAATTTATCTTTCAGTTGAACTTCTCTCGCTCTCATCTTATGTGCTTGCAGGATTTATAAAAACTAGAGATCGTAGTTCCGAAGCATCTTTAAAATATATTATTTACGGCGGAGTTGCCTCGGGAGTTATGCTTTTTGGTATTTCAATAATTTTTGGATTAACCGGAAACACAAACCTGTTTCTTATAAATGCTATCCTCCAGGCAGAGCAACTTGGCGGTTTCACTTTTATCTTTGCCGGAATTCTTGTACTTAGTGGAATTGGTTTCAAAGTTTCTATTGCTCCCTTCCACTTCTGGACTCCCGATGTTTACGAAGGTGCGCCTATAACCATTACTGCATTCCTTTCCGTTGCAAGTAAAGCTGCGGGCTTCGCATTACTTATTAGATTTATCAAGATTACCTTCTTCGAAAGCACAACAGCCGATGGTTACTGGCAACTGCTAAATGTTATCGATTGGCAGAGTATTCTTGTAATGCTTGCTATACTTACAATGTCGATTGGTAATTTTACTGCTCTCTGGCAGGATAACTTAAAACGAATGTTAGCATACTCAAGTATTGCACACGCAGGCTACCTATTGCTTGCTGTAGCAGTTCTATCCAATGAAGGACTGGTTGCAGTTTTATTCTACTTTGGGGTTTACCTTTTTATGAACCTCGGTGCGTTCTTTGTTGTAATGTTAATTGCAAATAAAATCGGAAGTGAAGATATTGATGATTACAAAGGTCTTGGTTCATCAATTCCTTTTTTAGGTGTAGCACTTGCAATCTTTTTGTTAGCATTAGCCGGACTTCCCCCTACTGCCGGATTTATAGGTAAGCTCTACATTTTTATTGCACTTGTGGATGCTAATATGATTGTAGCTGCAGTTATTGCCTTGTTGAATACTGTCGTTGCTTATTATTACTACGTTCGCGTTCTTAGAAACCTTTACCTTGTAAAAACTGATACTGAAAAAGAAGTTCTAAAATTTTCGCCAGCCAATATTGTAATTGTTCTTCTACTGCTTGTCCCGGTTTTCGTTTTTGGTATTTACTTTACTCCGCTCGTTAATCTTGCTAAAACTTCCATCTCGATGATTGGGTTCTAATTTTAGATTTGTTATTAATTGAAGAATTTTTTAGTTTAATATCAGACTAATTTAGTCTTATTATATTATGCTAAAATTATCAAAAAAGACAGAATATGCGTTGATGGCAGCCAAATATATGGCGCTCAACAACTCATCAGGATATTCCACCGCGAAGGAAATTTCCACCAGTTATAATATTCCTCACCAGCTTGTGGCAAAAGTTCTGCAATCCATGGCTAAAAACGATATTGCCGTTTCAGCCAAAGGCGTTAATGGTGGATTTATTCTTGCGAAAGAGCCCGCAGAGATTACACTAAGCGATATAATAAGAGCTATAGAAACTAATTATCATATTGTAGATTGCTTTAATGAGAACGGGTCAACTGATGATTGTTCAAAATTCGATTGCTGTAAGATCAAAGATCCGCTGGCGGAAATACAAAAAAAGATAGATAAAATATTTTTTGAAACTTCACTGCAACAAATTTTATAGAGAATTAATAAACGGGAGATAAAATGTCTAAAAATAATACACAGAATTTGAACATGTTAAAAAATAATGATGAAATACTTCTTAAATTTCTTAAAGCAAAATTCCCGGTTTTTCACAATTCTAATTTTTTCTTTAGAGATCTTCAATATGGGATAAGAAGCTTCCTGGAGAAGAAAGATATATTTATCACTTATAAAGAATCGGAAAACCTTTCGAGTGATATTGCCGAATATTTTACCGGCAAAGGAATTTTTCAGAGGGTAAACAGCCAGGGATGGAAAGTTAACTATCCCGAATTTGCTGCTGTCGAGGCTGGCGATCCTTTTTAAATAAAATTCATTGTACAACAAAGTTATAAGGAAATAATAATGTCAGAGGTCATTAAAGAGAATGAAATAAATGTAACCGAAAAAGCGGTTATAGAAATAAAACGTATAATGGTGGATAATAAAGTGCCGGAAGGTTACGGACTTAGAATAGGTGTGCGCGGCGGCGGCTGTTCAGGTATGCAATACACACTTGGCTTCGATGAAAAAGCTAATGAGGGTGACGCTGTAATTGAAGCTGATTCAATTAATATTTTCGTTGATGGAAAAAGCCTGTTTCATATAACTGGAATTGAGCTCGATTTTTCGGATGGTCTTACAGGAAAAGGGTTCGAATTTAAAAACCCAAATGCAACTCGTACTTGCGGCTGCGGCGAATCTTTTGGTACATAATACAATTATCATTCAGGATTAAAATGAAAAGAAGAAAATTTATTTATTCGTTAGGAGCTATCTCAGCTCTATCTTACATCAATCCGCTGGCAAATAATTTAAATAAACTATCAAATAAAAATAATAGGAGTGAATTAACGATGGGAAAATTCGAATTACCCGCATTATCTTATGCGTATGATGCACTGGAACCATATATTGATAAAATGACAATGGAAATTCATCATACAAAACATCATAACGGTTATGTAACAAAACTAAATGCAGCAGTTGAAGGAACTGATCTCGCAGGAAAGCCACTTGAAGAAATGTTCGGTAAAATATCAAG
>CBEPPX010000090.1:0-7113 GCA_965511205.1 uncultured Ignavibacteriales bacterium
AAAGGTAACAGGATTGCAGTTTTAACAAATGCAGGCGGACCTGCGATATTAACAGTTGATACGCTTGAAAAAAATAATCTTACGCTAGCAGAATTAACGGAAAAAACTAAAACTACTTTGCGTAAAATTGTTCCATCGCAAGGAAGTTTAAATAATCCTGTTGATCTTCTTCCCGGCGGAACTGCTGAACAATATAAACAGGTGAACGAAATACTTGTTGATGATGAAAACGTTGATGCGGTTATTTCAATTTTTGTTGAACCGGTAATGGTTCCAGCTTTGCCAGTTACTGAAAATATTAATGATATCAAATCAAGCAAACCTATTTTTCAGTTAGTGATGCCCTTACCTGAATTTTGGGAAGAGTATCGAAAAAATTCAAAACTTAAAAGATCACTTTTTAGACGACCTGAAGAACCAGCTGTGGTAATTTCCAATTTATTAAAGTTTAAAAATAAACCTTCAAACATTGGAAGGCTTGCAGCAAACAATACTAATGTTAAAGAAATTGATTTTACAGGGTTAAAAGATAAATTCTTAACACAGGAAGAAGTAAAAAAAGTTGCGGATTTCTACAATCTTCCAATTATTCAATCACAGATTTTAAAATATGATGAGCTGAATAATCTGGAAATAGAATTTCCCGTAGTTCTTAAAGCTATTGGCAAAAATATAATTCACAAGTCTGATCTTAAAGGTGTGATGTTAAATATTAAAAACAGGGAAGACTTAATTAACAATGCTGAAAAAATGAAGAAGAATTTTGAGAAAAAAGATTTAGAAATTGAATCATTCCTGATTCAGCCATTCATCAACCCAAAATTTGAATTGCTTGTGGGTGGATTTCACGATCCGAATTTTGGTCCAATGATTATGTTTGGTTTAGGCGGAAAGTATGTAGAATATTTTGAAGATACCGCAATCAGATCTGCTTACGTAAATGAAAATGATATACATGAAATGATTAACGAAACGAAGATTGGGAAAATAATTCAGGGTGTGCGCAGCGATAAAGCTGTTGATATGGAGAAGATAAAATCAACAATTAAATCTGTAGCACAAATGATGATCAATAATAAAGAAATTACAGAATGTGATCTTAATCCTTTACAAATTTCTGAAGATGACAGAATTTATGCTGTTGATATAAGAATAAAATGTTAAGATATGATTTATGAAACGAAGAAATTTTATTAAAACAGTTTCTGCTGCCTCTGTTGCTGCTGCTTCAATTAAAGCTAAACCCTTAATACAGAGCATAACTCCACTTGATAAACAGATCATTAAACCATCAAGACTTAAAAAGGGTGATAAGCTAGCACTTGTAACTCCCGGAAGCTACATATCAGACAAGGAAAAGGAAAAATCGATTGAAAATTTGGAATCGCTTGGTTTTGAAGTTGTTTATTCAGATAAGTTAATGTTAATGAATGGATATTTTTCGGGAACAGATAAGGAAAGAGCAGAAGATTTTAATGAGATGTTTAAACGAGATGACATTAAAGGAATTGTTTGCGCACGGGGTGGTTATGGCTGTTCAAGAATTCTCCCGCACATCGATTATAACATCATAAAAGAAAATCCAAAAGTATTAATCGGTTATAGCGATGTTACAGCGCTTCTTTACGGCATTTATAAAAAAACTGGCTTGATCACTTTTCACGGACCGGTTGGAATATCATCTTTTAATGATTTTTCTAATAAATATTTTAAGCAAGTGCTAATCAATCCGTTAGAAGAGCTTGAGCTTACAAGTTCTGTTTCAGGAAACAATGAAAATATTTATGGACTTACTACAATAAACAGTGGGACAGCAATCGGCGAACTGGTAGGCGGGAACTTATCAATCGTTGTTTCGCTTATAGGAACTGAGTATGATATTGATACAAAGGGAAAAATAATTTTCCTGGAAGAGTACGTGGAAGAACCTTACAGGGTTGACAGGTTGCTTACGCAAATGATTCAGGCAGGAAAATTTGACGAAGCAGCAGGAGTTGCACTTGGTGTTTTTAGAAAGTGTGAATCTAAAGAAGAAAATCCTTCTTTTTCAAACTCATTCTCTTTGATGGAAGTGCTGAAGGACAGACTTTCCGATCTTAAAATTCCTGTGGTTTACGGATTATCTTTTGGGCATGTAAAAGATAAATTTACAATTCCATTCGGAATAAAAGCGGAACTGGATGCAGAAAATTATAAATTAAAATTATTGGAAGCTGCTGTTATATGATCTTTATAAATTCTTCAACTTTTCCAGGTTTGCTCTTTCACCAATTGCGATCAGTTTATTTCTCTCATCAACTATTGTATCCCCCTTTGGATTGTAAATAAAGAGACCTTTTTCTTCATTCTGAATTGAAACAATTATTACATTTAGGTCGCTTCTGATAGGAAGATCAGCGAGAGTTTTTTTATCCATTGAAGAACCTTTATTAACTGTAATCTCTTCAATCTGTAAATCAATTTTATTATTACCGGCAACAACATCTATAAAATCCATCACTCCAGGTCTTAATAATATCTCTGCCATTCTTACTCCACCAAGTTCATAAGGTTTAACTACACGGTTTGCGCCCGCTTTCATTAATTTTGGTTCCGTGTAATCATCAATAGCCCTGGCAACAACAAAAATCTGTGGATTTAGTGTTTTTGCAGAAAGAGTTGTAAAGACGTTTTCTGCATCAGATGATAAAACTGCTACAAGCCCTTTCGCATTTTTAATCCCGGTTCTTAACAAAGTATCATCACTCGATGCATCGCCTATATCATAAAGATATTCAAGCTCCTCAAGTTTCTTTTTATTATCCTCATTACTTTCAATTACAACAAATGGCGCATTAGCTTGTCGCAAATCGTTACAAATATGTGTGCCCATTCTACCAAATCCGCAGACTATATAGTGATTTTTTAAGTGTTCAATTTTCTTTTGCATTTTTTTTCTCCTGAAAAATTTACTCTCAACTAGAATCTGAACTCCTGTGCCGCCGATATAAATTACAGTTCCAAAACTCACCATAAGAAGAACAAGCGTAAAAATTTCACCTCCAGTTGAAAGCTGGTGAACCTCTTCAAAACCGGTTGTTGTTATGGTGATGATTGTCATGTAGAGTGAATCGGCGATATTCCATCCTTCAATTAACATAAACCCCGAAGTGCCTGTAATAATAATTACAAATAATACAAGAAGGGCATTGCGAAGATGTTTGTAACTTTTATCAATCATAAAATATTGCTCAGATTATCTTTTGTAAAGATATAAAAGAGATTAAATATAAACTTAAAATTATTGGTTTAGGTATAAACTCATATCATTTTTATATTTGGTAAAAGAAGGTAAAACTTAAATTGAATTTAACAAAACAAAACGGAATAAAAAGTTAATGAAAAATTTATCGATCATACTTATTTCTTTCATTTTGGTTTTTCTTACTCAAGGTTGTCTTCTGTTTCACTCAGTTTCTTACAAGGTAGAACTGGATGGAACAAATTCCGGAACTGTAACTGTGCTGGTTGAAGATATCAGGTCGGATGCAATGAACAGCGAAGAATTGGATTCAGATAAGAAAAACCTTTTTGAATTTATTTTAGAGAGTGACGATTTTATCACGCTGATGGAGGATGAAGGTCAATATATAACTTCGAGGGAATTATTTAATAATGATGGAACGCTTAGTGGCAAAGCAACCTTTATCTTTGATGATATTACGAAAGTTGAAGGTATTGTTTTCGAAGAACCCTTCTATTTTCTTACCATCAACCCTGAAGACAGTATTTTGGAAACAAACGGCGAAGTAATTATTTCTAAAGATTATAAACGAATTATCTGGGATGATACATTTAAAACCCTCGAGTTTAAAATGTTCAGCGAAGACTTTGAGGGAAAAAATCTAACCGGTATGCTTCAGTTTTATGAGAACGAGTGATGTATGTTGAGCTAGTCTTCCCGCTACCATTCCGAAAAGCTTTTACTTATTCCGTGCCGGGAGACCTGGAACCTCTTGTTAAATCAGGGGTTAGAGCTGTTGCCCCTTTTGGTAAAAGAACTCTGACCGGATTTGTTCTGCACATCTCTAAAACAACTTCTGTAAAAGAAAAAATAAAACCTATAAAAGATATTCTTGATGAAAACCCAATCTTCGATAAAAAAGGATTGAAATTTTATCAATGGATTGCCGATTATTACCTTTCATCATTGGGTGAAGCATTAAAGCTTGCTGTCCCACACGGTTCTGATATTGAATCGAAAAGAAAAATTATTTCTGATGCTGAAACTTGTAAGTTTTTGTTATCAAAAGAGAATAAAAGAACTTCCACAAAATTTAAAGTGCTGATGGAACTTTCTGAAAGGGAGGAAATACACCTTTCATCTCTACAAAAACGAGTTGGGAAGAAAAACATTTATTCCATCCTGCAGACTCTTCAAAAACAGGGAGCAATTACTTTGCTGGATTCTGTAGGACCTGCAAAAGTAAAAGCAAAAAAAGTAAAGTTCGTTAAGTTGAATAAAACGGTTGCGGAAGTTTACGCAGGCTTCCCTGAGCTGGAAACCCGTTCACCAAAACAAGTAAAGCTGTTACTGGAAATAGTTGCAGCAAAAGGGAAAGCTCTGCCGGTGGCTGAACTGCTGCGCAAAACCGAGTCATCAAAATCTTCTTTAGATTCTTTATCTGCAAAAGAATTGATTAACATTTTTGATAAAGAAGTTGAAAGAAAATTTAACGATCATTACAAAGAGGATAAGAAGGAATTAATCTTATACAAACAGCAGCAAAATGTTGTTGATGAAATTAATAAGGAGCTTGAAAAAAGCAGGTTTAAAACTTTTTTACTGCACGGCGTTACTGGAAGCGGTAAAACACAGGTTTACATTGAACTGATTAAAACGGTTTTAGAAAAAAAGAAAACCGCTTTGATATTGGTCCCGGAAATATCTCTCACACCGCAGATGACTTCGCGGCTCTTTAATAATTTTGGAGAAACTGTAACTGTAATTCATAGCAGGATGTCGGCTGGAGAAAGATATGATTCGTGGAGAAAGATTTTAAAAGGAAGAGCGAAAGTTGTAATTGGTGCAAGGTCGGCACTCTTTGCACCTCTAAGGAAAATAGGTTTGATTGTGGTTGATGAAGAACATGACGCAAGTTATAAACAAAGCGACCAAACGCCACGATATCTTGCAAGAGACGCTGCGATAATTTTAGGCAGCATTCAAAAATGCCCGGTGGTTCTCGGTTCTGCTACACCTTCAATAGAAAGTATGTACAACGCTAAAATAGATAAATATAAATTACTTGAATTACCTGAAAGAGTTGACGATGCAAAACTTCCTAATATTCTTATGGTAAACATGGCAAAGGGAAAAGAGAAGAAGATGGAAAATATTTTCTCATCAACTTTGTTGGATAAAATTGAAGAGCGGTTAAAGAAGCAAGAAGGAGTTATAATTCTTCAAAACAGGAGAGGATTTTCAACACAAATTTACTGTTCCGATTGCGGTGAAATTGAAACCTGCGATAATTGTTCTGTGCCAATGGTCTTACATCTCAATAAAAATATTATCCAGTGTCATTACTGCAGTTTAGAAAAGAAAGTACCGGGCGCCTGTACGAAGTGCGGTTCGCTTGCTATTAAATATTTTGGAACCGGTACTGAAAGAGTTGAAGATGAGCTGGAATATTATTTCAAAAACGTGAACATCAGCCGTGTCGATTCCGATTCGATAAATAGAAAATCATCTCTAGGCAAAATACTTTTTTCATTCAGTTATGGTGAGATTGATATTCTTGTTGGCACACAGATGGTTTCTAAGGGATTGGATTTTTCCAGGGTAACTCTGGTAGGGGTTGTTTCTGCAGAAACAACGTTATGGCTTCCAGATTTCCGGGCGGATGAAAGAACCTTTCAGCTTTTAACACAGGTTTCCGGAAGGTCTGGAAGGAGTAAAGTTCCCGGTGAGGTTGTTATACAAACTCAGAATGAAAAGCACTTCACTTTACAAATGGTTTTGGCAAATAATTACGATGGTTTTTATCAAAGAGAAATTACCGATAGGGAAAAACTAGGTTACCCGCCTTTTACAAGAATTGCACTTATCGAAGCAAAAGATGAATTTGAAAAAAGAGCGGAAGGAGCTATTACCGATTATTATAATGAGCTTGTTAAATATAAAGAATGGTTAAACATTTCTTCACCTGCATATGCTGTAATTTCTAAGCTTAAAGGATTTTACAGATTTCATATCCTTATAAAAAGCAGTAAAGAAACAGATCCGGGTGGAGGTATCTTACGAAAAGCAATTTTAGATGCGTTTGTTGAGTTTAACAAAAAATCACGCTACAAAGATGTTAGAATGATTTATGATATTGATCCGCAGAGTGTGATGTAAGGAAGTGCAGCTCGCTCTACCAGCGAGCCACACAAAACTTGTTTAAATATTTTTTACTGAGCTAAGAAACTTAAGAACGGAACTGCCTGCGCAACCAGGAAGAGCAGCAATCCGCCTAAGATCCACAGACCAAATACCAGTATATAATATTTACCTGTAGATTGAGATTTAAACATTTTTGCCAACCCGATGCTTAGCACACTATAAGCCCATATACTTAACGGATCTACCTTTGCAAGGAGGAAGCCGGCAATTGTTGCACGGTCTGTCCCCATTAATGCTGCTAAACTCGTATCATTAACTAATGCTCCAAAAGCCATTGTTAAAATACCTACTACAATATATTGCACTATAGATATATAAGCCGTCAAACCATTCGCAACAAGTGCGGAAGCATAACCTCCTTCTCCTTTAAGCAGTAGTTTTACAAACAGGAAGTAAATTCCCACAATAATAAAGAAGATTATAAACCCGAAAATTAATGTTGAAGCAATAGTTATAACCCATCCAAGCGGGCCCTGCATAAACTCCATTTGCTCATCAATTCTTTCAATTGCAGAGTCCCCGTCATCTCTTGTCAGGGTTCCGCCTTCAACCATTTTTTCAATGCTGTCGATCTGTTTTTGCTTTGCTTCAAAATATACTTCTTCATTCATCATCGAAACCATCCTGATTACCGAAACTATAAAGAAGAAAATTACCAACGGTATAACCCAGTCCTTGTTTCTTGG
>CBEPPX010000091.1:0-7098 GCA_965511205.1 uncultured Ignavibacteriales bacterium
CTCTCCTTATCGTTCCAAATTGTTCTAAGCATTGCTGGCCACGGATTTTTTATTACAAGGTAACCTTCTTCTCCATCTTTTACAGGTTTACCTTTTTCATCCAGTATATCCACCTTTAAACCGGGAAAAGGCTTTGTACCGGAACCAGGTTTAAGCGGAACACAAGGCATAGGAGTTATCATAAACATTCCGGTTTCGGTTTGCCACCAGGTATCCATAACCGGGCACTTTTCTCCGCCAATTACTTTGTGATACCATCGCCAGGCTTCCGGATTTATTGGTTCCCCAACACTGCCGAGTAATCTTAAGGAAGAAAGATCGTGACGCTTTGGCCAGGCTTCACCAAAACGCATTAATCCACGGATGGCTGTTGGTGCAGTGTATAGAATATTAATTCCATATTTTTCAATCATCTGCCACCAGCGGCTTGGATAAGGATATGTAGGAGCGCCTTCGTACATAAACGAAGTTGTTCCGGTTAACAAAGGACCGTAAACAATGTAGCTGTGTCCTGTAATCCATCCCGGATCTGCAGCACACCAAAATCTATCTTCTTCATGAATATCAAATACATATTTTAATGTGGTATATGTACCAACCATATAACCGCCGTGAACATGCAGTATTGCCTTTGGTTTACCTGTTGTGCCGGAAGTGTAAAGAAGAAATAAAGGATCTTCAGAATCCATCATTTCTATATTTTCCTCATTGTTTGCAATCGGGAGAGACATAAGTTCGTGGTACCACATATCTCTTCCTTCTTCCATATTAATTTCCTGCCCTGTGCGTTTAATAACCACAACACTTTCAACAGTTGCTGCACGCTGCAGTGCTTCATCAGAAATCTTTTTAAGTTCAACAATTTTTCCCCGCTGGAATGCGCCATCGGCAGTAATTAAAATTTTCGACTGACTGTCTTCAATTCTTTCGTGCAAAGCTTCAACAGAAAAGCCGCCGTAAACAACCGAGTGAATTGCACCAATCCTTGCAGTGGCAAGCATAGCAATTACTATCTCAGGAATCCTGCCCATATAAATAGTAACTCGGTCTCCTTTTTTTACACCTAAACTTTTAAGCACATTGGCAAACTTTTTAACATCGCGGTGTAATGCAAAATAAGAATAAGATTTGAACTCGCCTTTCTCCCCTTCCCATATTAACGCAAGTTTGTTTCTCCTTGCAGAATGGAGGTGAACATCCAAACAATTGTAGCAAATATTTGTTTTGCCATCTGTAAACCATTTAAAGAAAGGTTTGTTTGAATCATCCAATACCTGCGTCCATTTCTTAAACCACTTAAGATTTTTTGCTTCTTTTGCCCAAAATCCTTCGTAATCTTCTTCAGCTGATTTATAAAGTTGTTCACATTTTGCGTTGGCATGTTTTATAACCTGTTTTGAAGGATAAAATACTTCGCCTGATAGATTCTTACCGATCATTTAACTTTCTCCGAAAAATTGATTTAAACTGAATGACAGATTACATTTAAATTAAGTGTTAATCCTTAATAATTGATTGTGAAGTTAAGGGTAGAATGATTTATAATCAATATTTAGCAAGGAAAAACTAAATCAACTGGATTGTTGAATTCTGGAATTTATAAAAAAGGCTAACAGAAATGTTAGCCCTTCAATTCTTTGTTCTACATACTTTGAATATTAAACCGGTTTAGGTCCCGCATTCTTAATTTCATCCGAAGTTTCAGATTCATATTCCTGAAAATTTTTCACAAACATACCTGCTAGCTTCTTCGCCATTTCATCGTAAGCATTTTTATCTTTCCAGGTATTTCTCGGATTCAAAACTTCAGCAGGTACGCCTTCGCACGATTTTGGAATCTGTAAATTAAATAATGGTTCGGTTTCAAATTCAACATCATCAAGCTTACCAGAAAGAGCAGCATTAAGCATAGCGCGTGTGTATTGTATCTTCATCCTGCTGCCAACTCCGTAAGGTCCACCGCTCCATCCAGTATTCACCAGCCAGCACTGTGCATCATGCTTTTTAATTTTCTCACCCAGCAGCTTAGCATAAACCGAAGGATGATGAACCATAAACGGTGCGCCAAAACAGGTGCTGAAAGTTGCTTTTGGTTCTGTTACACCTTTTTCAGTTCCTGCAACTTTTGCTGTGTAACCGGAAATAAAATGATACATCGCCTGTTCGGTAGTAAGTTTTGAAATTGGAGGCAATACACCAAAAGCATCTGCAGTCAGCATAATAATATTTTGTGGATGTCCAGCCATTCCTTCAGGTACGATGTTAGGTATATGCGTAAGCGGATAAGCCGCGCGTGTATTTTCGGTGAAGGTATCATCATCTAAATCTAATCTTCTCGTGTCTGAATCAATTTGCACGTTTTCTAAAATTGTCCCGAATTTTCTTGTGCATTCATAAATATCCGGTTCAGCTTCTTCTGATAATCTGATAACTTTAGCGTAACACCCTCCTTCAAAATTGAATACACCATCATCGCTCCAACCATGCTCATCATCACCAATTAATTTTCTAGTTGGATCTGCTGATAGTGTTGTTTTTCCTGTTCCAGAAAGACCAAAAAACAAGGCAACATCTCCCTTTTCACCAACATTGGCAGAGCAATGCATTGACATCACTTTTTTTAGCGGAAGTAAATAATTGAGTACTGTGAAAATCGATTTTTTAATCTCACCGGCATAACTGGATCCGCCAATCAGTACAATTTTTTCTGCAAAATTTATCACAACAAATACTTCTGAATTTGTTTTATCGTACTCAGGATTAGCGTGAAAATTCGGCATATGAATTATGGTAAAATCCGTTTTGTGATTTTGCAGCTCATCTAAATTTTCGTATCTCCTAAACATATTTCGGGAAAATAGATTATGCCACGCTGTTTCAGTCACTACTCTTATATTCAGCTTAAAATTCGGATCTGCGCAAGCATAACAATCTTCGACATACAGATCCTTTCCCTGGATGTATGCCATCATCTTGCTGTATAATCTTTTGTAATCTTCAACTTCAATCGGATTGTTTCCCTTACTCCACCAGATATTCATTTCGCTGGATGATTCTTTCGCCAAAAATTTATCGTTAGGACTTCGCCCTGTATGATAACCAGTTCTGACAACAAGCGGACCCAAATGCGCTAATAATCCTTCTCTTCTTCTTATAACCTGCTCATATAAAGCCGGCGTTCCGTAGTTATAAAATATTTCACGAATATTTTTTAACCTCTGTTCAGCAAGTTCCTTTGTTACTTTATCTTTTAAAATCATATAATCTCCTTGTTTCTTTTATTTTGAGTAGGAATTTAATAAAAATTTTTATTTACATCATATCTTAAATTTTGACGTAACTACCTCGAAAAGTTTAATTGAGATTGCAGCTGCTAAGCTGAACATGGAAAACAGGTAATTGAGAAAACAACGTAATTATTATTTTGCTTGTAAACAGTTAGCCTTACTTAAGAAAGTTAATTAAATCCAATTCAATCTCTTCCTCGCAAAAAAATGCTTCGCCGTACTTCTTCCCTATTTTAAATCCATAAAACATAGCTCTTGATTCTATAAAATTGAGGAATTCTGGTCTGCTTATAAATGTTTCCGGCTCAGAGCTTGCAGGATCGTGAAATTGAGTTTTAAAAGCTTTTATTGCTTTCATTTTATTTTCGAAGCAATCATCAATATCAACTATAAATGATGGATCGAATGTGTACGTCTGCATATAATAAAATAATTTTTCGGGTCTGTACGCTTTATCATTCTTATCATTACCGGGTAACTGTAATTTGCTTAACCCGGAATAAAACAGCGCTTCTTTAACAAGCTGGCTCGCTTTAATATGATCAGGATGCCTGTCTTTAAAGTAAGGGGCAAATACAATTTTTGGTTTGTATTTTCTTATTGCTGCAATCACTTTAAATGAATTTTCCCTGGTGAGTTCAATATTTCCATCCTGCAACTTCAGGTTTTTTCGGAAGGTTGCTTTTAAAATTGAAGCTGCCTCAGTTGCTTCATTAAACCGGGTTTCCAAATCACCCCTTGTTCCCATCTCACCTTGTGTAAGATCGATCAAACCAACATTTAACCCATTGGAGGTAAGCTTAGATATCGTTCCACCCATTGCCAATTCCGCATCATCAGGATGAGCCCCAAAAACGATTACATCTGTTTTCATAAAAATCTTAAACTAAAAAATTGAGGGAAATTCATTTATATTAAATTAACATTTTTTTCCATATCAATCCATAATTTCATAAAATAGCTTGATTTCAATTCGAAATGGATACTTTTACATTCCTAAATAATGAATAGTATTTAGCAATATTTGATTTTTCTAAATGAATTGTTAATTTGCTTAATCCTATTCGATAATAATCAATTAAATAATTAATTTTTATTCAGGAGATATGATGAGATATATCTGTACTACGATCTTAAGTGTATTCCTTTTTACGTTTACCGTGTTTGGGCAAGTGTACACCTGGGAGCTTAAGCAATCGGGAAGCAGTCTTGGCGGACCAATAGATTACAACCAGTTTAATACTGATATAGTTTACTACGGTTCTGATAACAAAATTTATAAAAGTACCGATCGCGGGGAAACATTTTTACAAACCGGTACTAATGTGCCTGGCGCATCTGAAATTAAGTCTATAATTTTAGATGATTCTAATCCCGGAACTTTCCTTGTGGCGATAGAGTCTTCAACAGATAAAATTCTTAAGACTACTGATGACGGACAAACATGGACAATCACACTTAATAACGCTTCCTTCTCCTTCTTCGGAATTCCAATGTCGCCTGATCCATCACATCCTGATACAATTTATACAATGAGCACTACAAATTTTTACCGTTCAACCAATTTTGGAGATACGTGGAATATAATATCAAGCAACTTTGGACCGAGTTCGGCTCCTTGCGATATTGAAGTATTTCCAAATTCAAGTGTAATACTTATTGGAGATAACGGCACAGGAATATTTAAAAGTACTGACTATGGCGTAACCTGGTCGCAGACATATTTTACTTCAGGTGAAATTCCAACTATTGCTGTAGATTATACAAATCCAGGTGTTGCATGGGCAACTAAATGGAGCGGCGGCGGCGGTTTATTAAAATCTACTGATTACGGAGATACATGGAATTTAGTTTCTGGATTTAATGGTATTAATATGTGGGGTGTTCATGTTATGCCTGATGATGGAAATATTGTTATGGCAAACTGCTACGGATGCGGTGAATCCTGGAGATCAATTGATGGCGGTGCAAGTTTTACACAGATTAGTATTCCCACTGCAGGTTACCAGGTTGTTGTTGTAGATTCGATAACTCAATATGCAGCACAAAGCGGCGGCTTTTATAAACTAGCTTCAGAAAACTTTGTTCCGGTTGAATTAACCTCCTTTACTGCATCAACTAGCAATAGCCAAATTGTGATTAACTGGATAACAGCAAGTGAACTGAACAACCGCGGGTTTGAGATTCAGCAAAGTTTGGATAATGAAACATTTATTATGTTAGGATTTGTTCCCGGCTTCGGAAGTACAACTGAAACTAAAAGTTATTCATTCACAGTTAGTAACGCACCAGCCAGACTGCATTACTATAGGTTAAAACAAGTTGATTTTGATGGAAGCTATGAGTACTCACCCGTTATAGAAATTTCAGGACCGTTGCCGACTGAGTTTGCGCTTAATCAAAATTATCCTAATCCTTTTAACCCATCCACAGCAATAACTTTTTCTCTTCCTGTAGATTCTGATGTTCAACTAACTTTATATAATATGCTCGGACAAAAGGTAGCTGATATTGCAAATACTCAGTTTCAAGCCGGAACTCATAAAGTTGATTTTATTGCAGATGGGCTTTCCAGTGGAACATATATTTATCTTATCAAGGCAACCGGTTCCAATGGTTCAGATTTTTTTGAAGCGAAAAAGCTAACCTTGATGAAGTAATAAAATAATTATCTAATTTTAAGCACGGTTTTCTGCCGTGCTTTTTTTTATCTAAAAATATTAAGTGAAGATATGAAATACACATTACTAATTCTTGCAGTATTTTTTTCAATTATAATCTATGCAAATATTAATTACGAGCATGGAATAATTGATATGACATTATTAGATGGTGGTTCAGGATGTATCTGTCATGATATTCAGCCCGATTCTACTGTAAACGTTTGGGTTGAAGGACCTGATACTTTGTTCATGAACGATTCAGCATTTTATAAATTAATGATGACGGGAGGTCCATCTGTTAGTGGAGGTTTTGATCTCGCTGTTCGATTCGGTACGCTGGATTCTGTAGATACATTAACCTATATTCTTTTTGATGAATTAACTCACACTTCACCAAAACCGTTTATGAATGCTACTGTGCTATGGGATTTTATGTATACTGCACCAGATAGTTTAGTGACCGACACAATATATTCTGTGGCAAATAGTGTTAATGATGATGGAAATCCGCAACCGGGTGATAAATGGAATTTTGGAGAGAACTTTCCGGTTACAATTACTGCAAAACCGGTTTATGTAGATGAAGAGATTGTTCTGAATAAGTTTTCACTTTCACAGAATTATCCAAATCCATTTAATCCTAATACAAAGATAAGATTTAGCATTCCGCAAGACGAAAGAGGTGAGACGAAAGACGTGAGTTTAACAGTTTACGATGTTTTGGGTAATGATATCGCAATATTAGTTAACGAAGAAAAACCTGCAGGAACTTATGAAGTTGAATTTGATGGAAATGAATTAACAAGCGGAATTTATTTCTATCAACTTAGAGCTGGAGTCTTTATTGAAACGAAAAAAATGATTTTATTGAAATGATTTTTGGTTGGATTTAAAAAACAAAAAGCGCCTTTGCAGGCGCTTTAGAAAAATCAAATACACCTGCTGAATGCAGGCTATAATATATTTTTAATTTCGTGGTTTAGCTTCATTAACTACTATTTTTCTTCCATCAATTTCAGAATCATGCAATGCTTCCATAGCACTACCTGCTTCATCGGAATTTTCCATTTCAACAAAACCAAATCCCCTGGACCTTCCGGTATCGCGATCATTAATAATTTTTGCAGAGACAACAGTTCCGTGCTCTT
>CBEPPX010000092.1:0-7094 GCA_965511205.1 uncultured Ignavibacteriales bacterium
GCAAGTTGCTGAGCAGGCTTTTCAAAAAGCTGTTTAACGAAAGGGGTTGCTGGAGCATTGATCAACTCTTCTGCTTTGCCGACCTGCTCAAGCCGCCCATTATGCATAACAGCAATACGATCTGCGAGCATTATTGCTTCAAACAAATCATGAGTGACAAATAGAATGGTTTTTCGCAGGTCATGTTTTAATAGTAGTAATTCTTTTTGAAGCTTCTCCCTATTCACGCCATCTAAAGCGCCGAAAGGTTCATCCATTAGCAAAAGATCTGGGTCAGCAGCAAGTGCTCTGGCAACGCCAACACGTTGTTGTTGCCCTCCGGACAATTCTTCCGGATAGCGTTCTGCAAAAGTGGCCTCAGGCAAGCCAACCATTTCCAGTAATGCATGAATTCGTTTTCGCCGATTATGCGCTGATACTCCTTCAATGCGTAAAACAGCACCAATATTATCAGCAACAGTCCAGTGAGGAAAGAGACCAATTCCCTGTATCACATAGCCGATTGAGCGGCGTAATTTTTCATGAGTGATATCTTTCACAGGGCGTTGTTGGAAGAAGATTTCACCTGAGTCCGGCTCGATAAGTCGATTAACCATTTTTAAAATTGTGGATTTCCCACATCCTGAAGACCCGAGCAGGACGACAGTTTCGCCTTCTGCAATTGTTAAATTTACATTGTCTACAGCGGGTGATTTGACACCTGGAAAAACCTTAACTATATCTCTTAATATGAGCATGTAACTTCCAATATTTATTAAGACGACAAGATTTTTTCAATTATGAAACCTAACTATTACTTATACTGCAACATTGCTGCATATCATTCCACTACCGGGAATGATATATTACAACAAAAGTTGTGTTTATTTATTGCTTTCAAAACTTTGTGCGGGATAGCATGCCAAATAACGTGGCATGTTATACTGTTTGATATTTTCCAGTTACTACACATTCGTTTCCCCAAAGCGTTATAAATTTTTGTTAGCCCTTTTTCATTTCATCCTTGAACATAAAACCTTTTATTGGTTCTCTTAAAGTTAAAACGGGGCAGGGTGCCTTTCTTACAACTTTTTCCGCAGTGCTGCCAAATAAAATATGCTCTACACCGCTGTGCCCGTGCGTTGCAATAATAATAAGATCAATATTTTCTTCCAAAGCTGTATCTATAATTTCCAGGAATGGTTTTCCGTTTTTTAAGATGGTTTTAACCTTTACGCCTTCAGGTATTTCTGTTTTTGCCAGATTTTTTAATTCTTCTCTAGCTCTCTCATCCCACTCAGCATTAACAGAAGGAATGGCGATTTGCCCCATGCTAAAATCAGGCGGATAAATTACCGGCTCCACTACGTAAATCAGGTAAATTTCTGCATTAAACTTTTTTGCAAAATTAACTGCATAGCGAAGTGAGCTTTTAGAGTAATCGGAAAAATCTATTGGTACCAGTACTTTTTTTATTTCGGGTTCCATGTCAATCCTCCATTAATTTTTGCTTTCATTTTGAAGATTAAAATATTCTTCATTTAATGTTCTTAATCTTACAGTAACTATATGCGCAACACCCTCCAAAATTTTAATCCCTTTTTTCGGGTACTTATCAATAAACTCATCCAGATCGGGTTTAAAGATTACAGCAAGCCTTGTATCAGTATTTGCAATTGCTGAAGCAGATCTTGTTTCGCCGTCAATCAATGCAAGTTCTCCAAAAAAATCACCTTTACTAAAAGTAGCTAAGGAAATTTTATCCTTCTCGTTGCCTTCTCTTGAGATGGATACTTCTCCTTCGCGGATTAAATAAAGACCAATTCCGGGATCTCCCTGGTAAAATATATACTCACCTGCTAAATAATTCCTGTTATGAATAATTCGGGTAAGATTAGATATATCACGCTTTCCAAGAGATTTAAAAAGAGGAATAGCTTGTAGTGATTTTTCCAGGTCAACTTTTTCTGTTGGAGGATTGAAAATGTTAGCCCAAAAACTATTGTGAACAGTACTTTTATTATCTTCAGCCATCTATTGCATCCAAATCAATTATGATTGAATAAGATATTTTAAATATAAATAAAATCTGTATGAATAAAATGCTGAAACACTAAGGGCTGTATGAATGATTGATGCATGCTGTAAATATCAAGCATTCAATCGTGCAATCATTTATTTTAATTAGAATAACTCTGAAAAAATAGTTTGTTTTACCTTCTAATTAAATAACCCGGATTCTGCAACACGCCATAGTTTCTGGCAGGGAAACCTGTTTTCGTAAAGGGCTCGACCAACAATTACAGAATCTACTCCGGCAGGAACAAGTTTTTGAATATCGAATAATTCATCTTTATTCCTTATACCCCCTGCGTGAGTAACATTTGCACCGGTTAGTTCAGCAATCGTTTTCGATAATTCAATATTTGGTCCTTCCATCATTCCATTCCTTGTAATATCGCAGGCAATAAATCTGTTTATTCCAACTTCAGCCATTTCTTTTGAAAATTCAAGGTAGGATATTCCTGTTCTTTTCGTTCTACCCTTAGTTATTAACTCTCCGTTTTTAATATCAAGTGATATTACAATTTTTGACGGACCATATTTTTCCAAAAGTTTTAAAAACTCAGCACGGTTTTCAACAGCTAACGAATTTATTGCGAGGCGACTTATTCCCGTTCGCATTATCTCATCAGCATCTTCCATATTTCTTATTCCTCCTGCAAACTCAACAGGAATTATTACAGAAGAACAAATTTTTTCCACCAACGCAAAATTTCTTTTTGAATGTTCGTGCGCACCGTCAAAATCAACAACATGCAGCATCTTTGCATTTTCTGCCCTCCATATCATTGCCATTTCAACAGGATCGTTACCGTACTCGTAGCAGTCAAGCTCAGGTATTCCTTCAACAACCCGAACGCACTTTCCGTTCTTTATATCGATGGATGGGATTACTAATAATTTTTGCATATAAAATTATAACTCTTCTAAATTCAAATAATACTTATTATATAAATGTAAGAATGATGTGAACTAAATCAGTCTCACATTCCTTTATTATCAATTCACTGCAAAATTAGAAAAAGGATGAGACTACATCAAATGGCTTTGAAATATTAAAATTCATTAAAATATTGACTTTTCGTTCTATAATAAGGATATTTGACGTACATGAGGAAAGATTTTCTATTAAGCTCCAAAAAAAGTAATAAAATCCGGATTACCGTATACGGTTCGGACAGCCTGAAATCAGCACCATGCCTTATATTTGTACACGGATTTAAAGGTTTTAAGGATTGGGGATTTGGTCCCTACATAGGTGATTATTTTGCGAAGAAAGGATTTTTTGTAATTACTTTTAACTTTTCGCATAACGGAATTGGTGAGGGAAAAACAGAATTTACCGAGCTTGATAAATTTGCAGAAAACACATTTTCGCTTGAAGTTGCTGAACTTAATGAAGTTATTGATGCATATCTTAATTCTTTCTTTGGTGGAAGATCTGATAAAGGAATTGGGATTACAGGACACAGCCGTGGTGGTGCAATTGCATTACTCACTTCGCAAAGCAGACCGGAAGTGAAAGCTGTTTCTGTTTGGTCCTCGGTTTCCAAACTTGATAGGTATTCCGAAAGGCAGAAAGAGGAGTGGCGCAAAAAAGGTGTGTTCAACGTTTTGAATACTAGAACAAACCAGGTTATGCCACTAAATTTAACTTTGCTTGAAGACATAGATAATAGCAGTGATGCATTGAGTATTAAGAATGCTGCAAGAAATCTTTCTAAACCGTTATTAATTGTTCACGGCGAAAATGACCTTGCTGTTCCGTTTCAAGAAGCTGAGCAGCTTTTCAATTGGTCTGATAGAGAAAATACAGAGTTAGTAAAAATTGATAAAGCAGGACACACTTTCGATATTAAGCATCCCTTTGAAGGAAGCAATCCTAAGTTTGAAACTGTACTTGGTAAAACAGAAAATTTTTTCAAAACAAATTTAACTTGAGGTTATAATGAGAATTAAAGAAAATGCAAAGACGAGTAAGTTGCTAAACATATTTTCGGTTGCAAAGGCATCTGCGTTATTCTGGATCTTTTCATTTGCAATTTTAACTGCTGTCGCTGCACAGGTTACAATCCCTTTTAAGCCGGTTCCATTTACACTTCAAACAATGATGGTGCTATTAGCCGGCGCTTTTCTTGGAGCGAAGAATGGTGCTTACAGCCAGCTTTTATATCTTGCACTGGGTGCAGCTGGTTTACCGGTTTTTGCTCACACACCTGAAGCTGGAATTGGTTTAGCAAGACTGATTGGTCCAACCGGCGGATATCTTTTAGCATTTCCAATTGCTGCTTTTCTTGTGGGTTACATTATTGAGAAGAATCAAAAATATATAACCGTGGTTCTTTCTATGTTTTTAGGAAGCGTAGTAATAATTCTTAGCGGTATGCTCTTTCTAAATTTTACTTACCTGCATAACTTTAATGAAGCAGTTAAAGCGGGAGCGGCTATTTTTTCTGTTTGGATGGTAGTTAAAGTTTTTGCTGCAGCATCAGTTTACTTTGCAGTTTCTAAAAAGCAAAAGAGATTACCTTAATTCATTTTACTGTTTATGATTTAATCAATCTTTCTGATTCAAATGAATACTAAAAATATCATCTTCATAATTGTTTTTGTATTATCGTTTGCACTTCTATTCTGGAGCTTGCGAAATCTAATCGCTTATCTTAAAGTAGCAAAGAAAAAAGATGACAGGTTTAACAATTACGGCTCTAGATTAAAAAATGTTCTAAAAATAGCTTTCGGGCAATCTAAACTTCTGCGTGAACCAATTGCAGGAATAGAACATTTCCTTATCTTCTGGGGCTTTATGCTCTTCCTTTTTGCAGTTTTAGAAGCGATCATTCAGGGTTTTTATTCACCTTTCACACTTTCATTTTTGGGTCCCTTCTTTTCAGCAATTACTCTTATACAGGATTTCTTCGGAGTATTTGTGCTCGCAGCTATTCTTGTTGCTTTTGTAAGAAGATTCATTATCAAAGTTCCAAGACTGCAGGTTGATAAATCAGCATCTCTTGATGCAACAATTATTTTATTGCTTATTGCTTTGGTTGTGATTTCCATGTTCGGGCAAAATATGGCTTCAATTGCTGCAAGTGGATTTACCGTTCACAATTATGAAGTTCGTCCGATTTCGGAGGCATTGGCCCCACTATTTTTTAGTAATCCTTCTGCTTCTGCATTAACTACCTATGAAGTATTCTGGTGGATGCACATTCTTGTAATATTTGGATTTATGAATATTCTTCCTTACTCAAAACATCTTCATGTTTTTTCATCAATCCCAAATACATTCTTTGCAAATCTCGATCCGGAAAGAAATACAATAAAACCGCTAGATCTTGAAGATGAAGAAACAGAAACATACGGAGCTTCAGATATTGAAGATCTTTCATGGAAACAGCTCCTTGATGGATACTCCTGCACAGAGTGCGGAAGGTGTACCTCTGTCTGTCCTGCCAATAACGTTGGCAAATCTCTTTCGCCAAGAGAGATACTGGTAAATATACGCCAGCGTACAAAAGATAAAGCTCCACTTCTGGTTCAGGGAAAAACTGAAGGAGAGCAGTTTGAAAAAAATCTTGTGCATGATTACATCCCAGACCTGGAATTATGGCAATGTACAACCTGTATGGCTTGTGTCCAGGAGTGCCCTGTAATGATTGAGCACTTGGATTCAATAGTTGATATGAGAAGAAATCTCATTTTAACAGAATCTCAATTTCCATCAAACTTGAATAATGTGTTTAAAAGCCTGGAAACAAACTTTTCGCCATGGGCATTTAATCCTGCCGATAGAGCTGACTGGGCGGAAGGCTTAAGCATAAAAACAATGGCTGAAGACCCAAATTGTGAGATTTTGTTCTGGGTTGGCTGTGCAGGATCTTTTGATGACCGGTATAAAAAAGTTTCTCAATCATTTGCAAAATTGATGCAAAAAGCTAATATTGACTTTAGAATCCTTGGAACTGAGGAAAAATGCAATGGAGACACTGCAAGACGGCTTGGAAATGAATATCTTGCCCAAATGCTGATGCAGGAAAATGTTGAAACTTTAAATAATTATAAGGTTAAAAAGATCGTTACTGCCTGTCCTCATTGTTTTCATTCATTGAAAAATGAATACAAGCAGTTTGGTGGAAATTTTGAAGTTCTTCATCATTCTGAGTTAATTGACCAGATGATTACCGAAAGTAAGATTGTTCTTAATGGAAATGAAAACAAAAACGTTGTTTACCACGATTCGTGCTATTTAGGAAGGTATAACCAGGTTTATCAATCACCAAGAAATTCGCTTAATAAAATTAGCGGAGTAAATCTTGTTGAAATGGCGCGGAATAAAGATAAAGGTTTTTGCTGTGGTGCGGGAGGCGGAAGGATGTTTTTAGAAGATGAAGAAGGTGGCAAAATAAATAACGAAAGAACCAGGGAAGCTTTGGAAACAAATCCTGATACAATTGCTTCCGCATGTCCGTTCTGTATGACCATGATGACAGACGGCGTTAAACACTTTGAAAAATCTGAAGAAGTAGAAGTTAAAGATATTGCTGAAATTATTCTGGAAAATTCTAATTAACAATCATCAACCATTTAAAGGAGAGAACTATGGATAAATTTAACGAGTTAGTTCAGTACGTTCAAAGCCTTGAGACCGATTTTCATAAGTTTTATGAAAAAGGTCAGGCAGCTGCAGGAACACGAGTTCGTAAAGGTTTAAGCGAGTTGAGAAAAATGTGCCAGGACGTTAGAAAAAATGTTCAGGATGTAAAAACTGAAAGAAAAGATTCAAAAGGCTGATTCTACTTAGTTCGTACGAGATCTAATAATAAGGGCTGGATTAACTCTTTAATTCAGCCCATTTTTTATATGAATAAAACACTATTTAGTTTTGCAATAATTCTACTCTCTGCTGGATTTCAATATTATCTTTACCTTCCCGGCAAAATAGTAGTTGAAGATATTCCTTTAGCAAAAGATTCAATTGTTACATGTACAATCCGTATTGTTGGCGACCTGATGTGTCATTCAACCCAGTTTAATTATGCACACGTTGA
>CBEPPX010000093.1:0-7082 GCA_965511205.1 uncultured Ignavibacteriales bacterium
TATCTTTAAGATTAATTACTCTTACACCCTGGGTATTTCTTCCCATCACCCGAAGGTTTTTAACTGCCTGCCTGATCACCATTCCTTTTGTAGTTATTATAACCAGTTCGTCTTTATCAAATACTCCCATAAGAGCGATAAGCTTGCCAACCTTATCGGTGGTCTTAACTGTAATAACTCCCTTACCGCCGCGCCTGGTAATTCTATAATCCTTAATATCCGATCGCTTGCCATAGCCATTATGAGTAACAACAAGAATACTTGCCCCCGGGTGCTTTATAACAAGCAGCCCAACAACAATATCGCCTTTGCCAAGTCTAACTCCTCTCACACCCGTAGCAATTCTTCCCATGTTACGCACATCTTTTTCGTTAAACCTTATGGCGAAACCGTTTCTTGTTCCTATAACCAGGTCGTTGTTTCCATCGGTCATCTTAACTTCTATCAGCTTATCGCCTTTAACAAGATTGATTGCATTGATTCCACCCTTTCTTACGTTACCGTACGCAGAAAGAACTGTTTTTTTAATCGTTCCGTTTTCTGTAGCCATTATCAGGTATTTATCATCGGTAAATTCTTTAACTGCAACAAAGGCAGTTATGTTTTCTTCTTTATCCTTTTGTAAAAGGTTTATAACCGACCTGCCTCTTGCAGCCCTGCCGCCCTCCGGTATTTCGTGTACTTTAAGCCAATAGACCTTTCCCCTATCAGTAAAGAAGAGAATATACTGATGGGTTGAGGCAATAAACATATGCTCAATAAAATCTTCATCTTTAGTGCCGGCGCCGGTAACACCTCTTCCGCCCCTTCCCTGCTTTCTATACCCGCTAACCGGAAATCTTTTAATGAACCCGTTATGAGAAATTGTAACAACAACGTCTTCTTCTGCTATTATATCTTCCAAAGAAAAATCTTCTGTGCTGTATACAATTTCTGTTCTTCTTTCGTCTCCGTATCTTTTTTTGATCTCAAGAAGTTCTTCCTTAATAATCAGGTTTCTATTTTCTTCACTTTTTAGGATGCCTTTCAGCCTCTCAATTAGTTTAATCGTTTCTTTGTATTCATCTTCAATTTTTTGTCTTTCAAGCCCGGTTAAGCGTTGCAGGCGCATATCCAATATTGCCTTTGCCTGTATTTCGCTAAGCTTGAATTTTTTAATAAGATTTTTTCTTGCAGTCTCAACATCTTGAGATTTTTTTATGGTTTGAATAACTGCATCAATATTATCGAGGGCAATTATATAACCCTCTAAAATGTGTGCTCTTCTCTCTGCAGCTTCAAGCTCATATTTTGTTCTTCTAACAAGCACATCCATCCGGTGATCAAGGAAGTGCTGCATCATATCTTTTATCGGAAGAACCCTGGGAATACCGTTAACCAGCGCCAACATATTAACACCAAAAGTGCTTTGCATTTGTGTATGCTTGAAGAGCTGGTTTAGCACAACTGCCGGCTGTGCATCACGTTTTAATTCCACAACAACTCTCATTCCATCCCTATCAGACTCATCGCGAATGTTTGAAATATCTCCCAGCTTTCCTGCCCTAACCAGCTCTGCCATCTTTTCAATTAAGTTGGCTTTATTTACCTGGAAAGGGAGTTCAGTTATAACAATGTTTTCTTTGTTATTCTTAAGAGTTTCAATTGTGGCTCTTGCACGAACTACTATTCTGCCTCTTCCAGTAGTAAAAGCATCCTTCACCCCGGAATATCCATAAATAATTCCTGCTGTTGGAAAATCCGGTGCAGTAACATATTTCATAAGTTTTTCAGAGGTGAGATTAGGATTCTTTATAAGTGCTATAAGCCCGTCTACCACCTCAGTAAGGTTGTGGGGAGGAATGTTTGTTGCCATCCCTACTGCGATGCCGCTGGCACCGTTAATTAGCAAGTTAGGCAGGTATGATGGCATAACGGTTGGCTCCTGCAAGGTATCATCGAAGTTAGGAGCAAAATCAACTGTGTTCTTATCCAGGTCTTTTAACATTTCTTCAGAAATTCTTGCAAGGCGTGCTTCGGTATAACGCATTGCTGCAGGAGAGTCGCCATCAACAGAGCCAAAGTTGCCCTGTCCATCAACTAAAGGATAGCGGAGTGAAAAATCCTGTACCATTCTAACCATCGAATCGTAAACTGCAGTATCGCCGTGCGGGTGGAACTTACCTAAAACCTCACCAACAATTCTTGCAGATTTTTTATGAGCTTTGCTATGGGTCATTCCCAGTTCGTGCATTCCGTAAAGTATCCTGCGATGAACAGGTTTTAAGCCATCCCTAACATCGGGCAATGCCCTGGAAACAATAACCGACATCGAATAATCGATGTAGGATGATTTCATCTCTTCTTCGAGTGATACGGGAATTATTTTTTCAAATATGGTTGCCATTAAGTATTCTCAGGTTTCAATTTTATTTAACGTTCTTTAATTATAAAGCAGGATCAGACATCAAGATTTTTAACATATTTTGCATTCTTCTGTATAAACTCGCGACGCGGTTCAACATCATCCCCCATCAGGGTTTCAAAAATTTTATCGGCAGTAGCCGCGCTATCTATTGTAACCTGCAAGATTGTTCTTGTTTCAGGATTCATAGTTGTATCCCACAGCTGCTCAGGATTCATTTCTCCCAAACCTTTATAGCGGGCTATTGTAACACCTTTAATGCTATCTGGAGTTTCATCTTTATCTTTTCCGTTCCCTTTAATGTTTACCTTAAGTCGTTTAAGAATTTCGTTTCTCTCTTTATCATCATAAGCATAAAATTCTTCTTTTCCTTTTTTAATTTTATACAGGGGTGGCTGCGCTATATAAACTTTACCGGCTGTAATAAGATCTTTCATGTGCCTGTAAAGAAAAGTAAGAAGCAACGTTCTAATATGGCTTCCATCAACATCGGCATCAGTCATCAAAATAATTTTACCATAACGCGATTTAGATTCATTAAAATCAGGTCCCAGCCCTGCGCCTATTGCAGAGATCATTGCTCTTATCTCATTGTTCTCAAGAATTTTATTCAGCTTTGCTTTTTCAACATTAAGTATCTTTCCACGAAGTGGAAGAATTGCCTGGAACCTTCTGTTTCTGCCCTGCTTAGCAGAGCCACCGGCAGAGTCTCCCTCTACTATATAAACTTCACAAAGATCGGGATCTGTAATGGAACAATCCGCAAGCTTACCGGGAAGGTTCATACCATCCAGTGCATTTTTTCTTCTTGTAAGATCGCGGGCTTTCCTGGCTGCTTCCCTTGCTTCAGCAGCACGCATACATTTTTCAATAATCTTTTTACCAACAGAAGGATTCTCTTCCAGGTATTCCCCAAGTTTTTCACCTACCATCATTTCAACGGCTGACCTGGTTTCGCTGTTTCCCAGTTTGGTTTTTGTCTGTCCTTCAAATTGCGGTTCAGCAACCTTAACAGAGATTACTGCGGTTAGTCCTTCTCTAAAATCATCGCCGGTTAATGTTACTTTTCCATCTTTAATTAATTTGTTTTTATAAGCATAGCTGTTCAGCGTTCTTGTAAGGGCGGTTTTAAAACCGGAAAGGTGTGTTCCGCCTTCCTGTGTGTTTATATTATTAACGTAAGAGAATATATTTTCTGCATAGCTGGTTGTGTATTCAAATGAAATTTCTATTGGGGTTTTATCTTTCTCACCCTCAATATAAACTGCTTTATGGAGCGGCTGCCTTGTTTCATCAAGATATTTAACAAACTCAATAAGCCCGCCTTTAAAGTGGAATGTTTCCTCTTCTCCGCCGTTTCTTTCATCTCTTACTTTAATGGTAACGGTTTTGTTAAGATATGCCAGCTCTCTCATTCTGTCGGCAAGTGTATCAAACTTAAACTGCGTAGTACTAAAAATTTCTTTGTCGGGCATAAAGGTAATTTTGGTGCCGGTTTCTCCCTTCTTAGCTTTCCCAATTTCTTTTACTGGCTTATCGGGAATCCCCCTTTTATATTCCTGGTAATATGTTTTACCATTTCTTTTTATTTCTGCTTGCAACCGTTCTGATAAAGCGTTTACAACAGAAACACCAACACCATGAAGACCACCCGAAACTTTATAGCTGCTTTTATCGAACTTTCCACCGGCATGAAGAACAGTCATTACAACTTCCAGAGCAGATCTTTTTTCCTGCAGGTGCTTATCTACAGGAATTCCTCTTCCGTTATCAATTACTGTTACACTTTCATCTTTGTTTATAGTTACCGAAATTTTATCGCAGTAACCCCCAAGCGCTTCATCAATACTATTATCAACTACTTCGTTAACCAGGTGATGCAACCCGCGGGAACTAACATCGCCAATGTACATAGCAGGACGTTTACGTACAGCATCAAGACCTTTTAAAACATTAATGTTCTTTGCAGTGTAGTCGGTTTTCTTTTTAGTGTTTGCCATATTTTAACTACTAAACCTTATTTGTTTAATTCTCTCTTCATTATAAAATTTATTTATTCTTTCAACAATTTCTTTTTCTCTAAACTTCATTTCACTTCTCCATGTTGGGTTTTCAACCCTTAACTTTAAAACCTTTTTATCTACCTTAAGCGGCAAGGCGATTTTTTCAAAATCAGGAAATATTTTATAAAAATCATTAACCACATCGGATGATTTAACAACCTCGCGCAGATTTTTAAAAGCCGGCTCTCTTCTGAATACATCACCCAGGCTTTTAAAATTATCAGGCACTTACAACTTCTCCACGGTTAAGCTTAATAACTTTATCTTCCACCCCGGTTTTAAGAAATGAAAAATTTCCAAAATCAGTAAGGGTAACAAACGCCTGCCCAACTTCGCCCAGGTATTCGCTTATTTTGGAAGCACGATTTGCATCAAGCTCACCAAATACATCATCCAATAAAAAAAGCGGGCTTATTCCTGTTACATCTTTAAGATAACAAAACTCGGCAAACCTTAACACTGCCTGGAAAGTTTTATGCTGACCCTGGGAACCGTATGTTTTAAGATTCAAACCGTTTATCTCGAAAATAAAATCATCCCTGTGCGGACCAACCAGGTTGGCTGCCCTTCTTAATTCGTCGTTATGTCTTTCATCCAATAAAGTTTTAAACCTGCTTTCAATATCATCTTCGGAACTGTCATTTAAAAAATAATAAGTAATTTTAGGTTCTTCATCTTCGCCCATTATTCTGTAGTAAGAACTGCGTACAAACGAGTGAAAGTTTTTTATAAAAGCTACCCGGTGCTTTATAATTTCCAAACCATTCTGCAAAAGTTTTTCTGTCCATGCTTCAAGTTCATCTAAAAGCGTAAAGTTTTTTGTTTCCTTAATTCTATAAAGTAACGAAGACCGCTGCCTTAGCGTGCGGTTATAATCGATTAAAATTTGAAGATACGTGCTGCTTGCCTGTGATATTACCGAGTCTATAAACTTTCTTCTTACGCCAGGAACACCCTGTGTAATTGAGTGATCGGATGGAGTTGAAAGTACAATTGGAAATCTTCCTATTATATCTGCCGTTTTGGAAATGAGTTTACTATTACGAAAATAGTATTTTTTACTTTCTGGTATTGAGTATATCACCTTTACTTCATCTTTGGTTAAAACTTCGAAGTTACCGAAAACTTCAAATTCATCTTTGCCAAAACTTACCGCCTCTACATCAGATTTAGAACTGCAGCTTTTTGTTGTGCAGAGATAGTAAATTGATTCCAATATAGAAGTTTTTCCGTAGCCGTTGCCGCCAACTATATAATTTAAATTGCCGGAAAAATTAATATTTGTTTCTGTGTGGATTCTGAAATTTTTCAAACTTAAGGAGGACAGGGTCATATCATCATGTATTCAACCTTACAGGCATTAGCAACAACATAAGTTCTTCGTTATCTTCAACTGTTTCGGGTTCAACTATACAAGCTTTAGTAGGTGAATGAAGTTTAAATCTAACTTTATCGTGATTAACATGAGAAAGAACATCATTAACATATTGTGTATTGAATCCAATCTCCATTGAATCGCCGCTATACTCGCAGACAATATTTTCAACTGCATCAGATCCATGATCAATGTCTTCTGCAGATACTTCGATGTTGTTATTGCTAATAGAAAACTTTACCTGCTTTGAACTTGAAGATGAGAAAAGCATCATTCTTTTTATTGACGAATTAAGATCACCCCTATTAACTTTTACGATGTTCTCATTTTCCAGTGGTATAACACTGTTATAAGCGGGATATTTTTCACCAATCAACCTGGATATAAACTCCAGGTCTCCTATGTTAAAAGAAATATTTGTTTTGCTTAAATACATTTTAACATCTGTTTCACCAAGTTGTTTAGAAAGAACTGAAATAGCTCTTTCAGGAACAATATATTGCTCATCGCTTCCTGTTTTAATATCCTTGTAAATGTATTTAACCAGCCGGTGTCCGTCTGTAGTTACAAACCTTAATCCTTCCTGTGTAAACTCGAAAAGAGTTCCTGTCATAGCAGGTCTCATATCTTCTTTACTCATTGCAAATGAAGTCTGGTCAATTGCCCTCTTTAAATCTTTTCCATTCATCACAATCTCTTTTTCCTTAGAGACATCAGGTATTTCGGGAAAATCTTCTGAAGGAGAATATCCGATATTATAAACTCCGGCTTCGGTAGAGAGTTTTAATTTTGCATTTCCATCGGTTTGAAAGTTTATTTGCGTTTCTTGAAGCGACCTTATAATATCGTACAGAAGGCGTGCCGGTATAACCATGCTTACGTTTTCATCCGAAGCAACATTGATAGATGACTTTAACGAAATCTCAAGATCGGTAGCACAAACAGTTAACGATCCGTCTTTAATTTCGAAAAGAAAATTTTCTAAAATTGGCATTGGTGTACGGGCAGGAACAGCAGGAATTACCTTTGCTAACAACTTTTCCAGCACTTTGCTGTTTACTTTAAACTCCATAAAACTCTCTTTTGATGAAACATAGAAAAATACTAAAAAGAGAGTCCAACTACAATATATTACTGCTGAAATTAATACAAAAAAGGCGATTATAAATCGCCTTTTTTTATAATTTAAAAGTGTTTTAAAACTTGTTTTTTTCAAGCAAAAACTGGATGTGTTTTAAGG
>CBEPPX010000094.1:0-7070 GCA_965511205.1 uncultured Ignavibacteriales bacterium
TATAAATTATTGTTGCCAAACAAAACCTAAGGCAATTCCCACATATGAATGTTTTATATCTGTATCTAATGGAGACTTGCCTGTAAATGCATAGTTATATTTCCCGCTAATCAATATTGCTAAATTTCTTTCGATAGGAATAATTACTCCAGCTTCGGGAGCTATACCCCATTCCCATCTATCTTTCTGAAGAGATACCACACCTATATCAAATCTTTGTAGCATATAGAAACCTCCTGCATTAAGTCCCACATATGGCCTAATTCCACGTTTTTTACCAAAGTAATAGTGTACGTTAGCCATAATAGGAAAAGAATTCAGGTAACGATCTTGAGTGCCGGTAACAGCCCCGGGGTTGTTAGATCCGAGTTCAATTGTTTGGCTGGTACGCTCATGAAATATGTTCCAACCTAAAGCAATACCTACTGTAGTTGATTTTTGAACCGTATATCTGAAATCTAGTCCAAATCCAAGAAAGCTGGTAGAACCGGTAAAATCTTTTGTATCACCAACCGGGACAGAAACCTGATAAGTAACAACTCTGTACCATTTTTGTGCGTATCCCTGGTTTAGTGGTATTAAAAAACAAACTGCAACCAGGAACAACCAATAGAATATTTTATTAAACTTCATTTTTATTTCTCCTGTAAAAGTTCTCTTCTGTTATTTACCGTTACCAAGATACGGTGACTGTTTAAATGCCTGATTAATATTATTAATTAATCGTGTTTCTATACCAGAACTTGCATCCTCAAGGAGTCCATTTATTCCAGCCACCCACAACGCATCAGTGCTGCCCTGGCTCTGTCTATCAGCCATTGCAATTAATAGAGTTCCAGTAGAGTAAGTATAAGCTACAGGGTAACACCAACCTCCATATGGATACCACCATCCATATCCCCATTGATAGCAACCACCGGATACCCATGTAGTTTTAGTAATTAAAGCAACTACAAGAACATCAGCATTTGCCGGATTTTGTTGTTCAGTAAAACCAAGTCCGTTTAGGTTCTGTTTTATCCTGCTTATTATCTGCTGATCAAATGGACCGGGATTGCTGACAGGATTTCCATCTTTGTCAACGCGATCAATAGAATCCGGAATAGCATAGGTCATTTTTGTTGAAAAATCTGCATTCGGATTAAAAAAAGTAGCAATCACATCACTATCTGCCACAGTTAAAGTCTCACCCGGATAACACGAATGTAAAAGAAATACAAAACATGTAAGAGGTAGATAGAAAATGAATCGAAACAAAAATCTATTCATTTTTAGATAATCAGTTTTCATTGTTTTCCTCTATATTTCTTGAAGTTAATTAGTTTCAAATTTTTTCTTATGTTTTTTCTTCAAAAAGATTCCAAATACAATTACACTTAACCAGGATAAGTTCCATTCTAAGGGGCCTATAAAGGCAAATGGAATTGTAAATGCAGCGGCAAGCGGTTCCGATAGGATGCTATTCTTTAATTCATTTGCCTCTTCAGCACTTACAGCATCAGAAACCAGGTCCGGGTGTTTGGTTGCATAAGCCCATGCAGCTACTCCTGCGAAACCTGCTAATGCCAGCGAAACGCTTTGCATAAATAATGCAAGCACATCAGAATCAGTCTCCATATCCAATCTTACACTGTAAAGATAGAGAAGTAAGAAAAACAGTTGAAGTAAAGAGAGCATAGCATGCTTGCCATCTGTGCTTACAAGGTTACCGGTTGTTTTATTATTTTGAAACCAGTAAATGGTGATAAGCACAAATCCAATTACAAACATTATGAAGTTTGATCCACCTTCAGTAAATATCACTAAAGGATCGACTTTACCTGATTCCGGATTTGTGAGATGCGGAAGCAGCATAAAAACTCTTATTAGTAAAACACCAAAGACAACATCCATAAGTGTATGTAATCTCCTTAACTGCTGTGCATCTCTTTCAATTTGTGCATGTGTTTTTTCTTTTTTAGGCATTGTTTTAACCTTCACTTTTCATTTATAATTTTATTCCTGTCCAGACCCCGGAGGAAAGTTTGCAAGTATTTTTGCAACAACATCATCAATTCTTTCCTGTCTTTCTTGCGGGTTGTTGTGTTCTTTTACAGTTCCGCTTCCCATTCCTCTCCATGCAAGTTCTTTGTTTTCCCAGGAAATAAAATCCAGAACCAGGGTTGCTTCTTCGTAATAGCTTACTGTTGTAGTTCCCCCTCCGCCGTATGGTCCCCACCATGGGTCATACCAGCCACGATAGTAACCGCCACTTGTTTGGTTTACCTGCATTTTTTCTTTCGAACCGGCGTGTGCAATTACAACGAAATCAAACTCGCCCTCAGTAGCAAGATTGTAACCTTTTGATTCTAATACTTTATCAACTGCAATCTGCACTCTCTGTGCTATAAGCGGATAATTTTTTAATTCATCATTTGGATTTAGTTCATCCGAGTAAGCCCAACGGTAGTTTTTCATTTTAGTAAAATCATATTCAGGATCGTAATCTGATGTTACTTTTATCGATGAACAACCAACAAGCAAAAAAGAAAATCCGAGTATTATTAACCAGCTTATTGATCTCATAATTATTACTCCTTTGAAATAGTTTATAGTTAATTTAAATTTCATTTATAGTAGTGGGCTGATTGCGAATCTGAAAGTCCATTTGGGAACAATAGCACTCGACAAAAAATTGTATTCTGCATCAAAGTAAACTCGTGCAGGTAGATCGCCAAATATTAATAGTCTTTCTACTCTTAATCCAAAAGGAATGCTCGTCCATTTACCTCTGCGGCTATCATAACCATAAGTAATTTCTGATAAACCAATTGACCAGTCATCGGGTAAACCTATGCCGCCAAAAACCTGGAGAGAAAGATTATCAACCGGGGGCCTGGAAGGGCTTCCTGCAACACTAAAGAGACCTTGAAACAAACCGCCAAGCTGAAAAGAACCCGATCTGAGTATAGCAACTAAGGTGGGCCCGAAAAGCCATTTACCATTACCCAATGCCGGATCGGTTGCTGTAGGAAGAACGACTACCGGCCCAATGCCCAATGCGCCGAACGATTGGGGAAATATAACAACATCCATAATTGCAATATCCTGCAACCCTGTTTTTTTGTTGTAGGGGATCTGGTTTATAGGTGTACTTGGAGGCACATCATTTAGCACTCCAAAATCTGGTGCCTGCACAACATACCCGGCTGAGATACGAGCTATGTTAGGTATATTACCAATCTTAAAGGGAATAACCGGCATTAATTTTAGAGTAGATTGATTAATATCAGGAACATTATGAAAACTACTGTTATAGTTGTAAACAATCTGAACTGCTGTAAGTGATGATGTAGGATCTCTTGCAAGATCGGAGAGCGATCTCTTTTCCTGTGCAAAACCTGAAATTGAAAATATTACAGCAAATATTATAAAAAATAATTTTTTAAGCATTTTTTCTCCTTAGATAATAATTGATTCAGTTTTAGCTGTTGTTATTTTACTTACCCCAACAATGTTTCCTAATACGGTTATTGCACCTTGTAAATATTTAAATTCAGTGCAATTTAAATAATTACTTAACTCTTTTTCATTATCCCATTCCTGCTCAAAGTAGAAACGATCATCCATTTCAAGGTTTTTGTACATTTTCCACTTTGATGTTGAATTACTATCATACTGTTTTCGAACCGAATTCAACACATTAGCGAATTCTTCTGTTTTATTATGATCAATATCTGCTAGTATTCTTAATATTATCATTATCGCCCTTTGAAATTTATCGTGTTAGAGACAAGAAGTTTGCCAACAGGCAAAGGGAAAATATTAGGATAGCTAAGTAGTTAAATGTCAACCAGATATGGAATTAAATTAATAATTAAAAATGAATTACACGTTAAACTGAAAATATGAAATTTACGAAATATCGTGAAAGAATGAAAGGATTTTATCATGAGGAAAAGTTTTTCTTGATATTGAGTTTATCCATTTTTGATCGGAGTGTGTTAGGGTGAATTTTCAAAATTGAAGAAGCGCCATCTGCGCCGCTTATTTTCCACTCACAGGATTCGAGAACTTTAAGTATGTACTCCTTCTCTAATTCAGCAAGTGAAAGATGGCTACCATTAATTAAATTATTACCAAACTCTAAATTTTCTTCAGGTATTTTATCAAGCTTCTCTGCTAATTCCAACTTGTGTCCTTTAGTTGTAATGACAGCTCTTTCTATAACATTAATTAGTTCCCTTACGTTTCCGGGCCAGTTATAGTTTACCAATGCATCCATCGTATCTTTTGAAATGTGTTTAATATCTTTTCCAAGTTTATTAGAAAATATAGTTACAAAATTCGATACGAGCATCGGAATATCAGATTTTCTTTTCCTTAGAGGGGGTACAGAAATTGGAAAAGTACTTAGCCTGTAAAACAAATCTTCCCGGAACTTCCCTTCTTTAATCTGCTCTTTCAGGACTCTATTGGTAGCTGAAATTAATCTTACGTCAACTTTTGCAGTCTTTTCACTTCCAAGTCTTTCAAAAACTCCGCTCTCCAAAACTCCTAAAAGCTTAGGTTGCAATTCAAGAGGCAGATCACCAATTTCATCAAGGAATATTGTTCCGCCATCCGCTAATTCAAACTTTCCACGTCGTACTTTATCTGCTCCTGTAAAGGCTCCTTTCTCGTGTCCGAATAGCTCACTCTCCAGCAAATTTGCAGGAATTGAAGCACAATCAACTTTGATGAGAGGTCTGTCTTTCCTGGTGCTGCTTTCGTGGATTGCCCTTGCAAATACTTCCTTGCCTACACCGGTTTCACCTTCAATTAATATAGTTGTATCGGTAGAAGCAACTTCTTCAACCCTGTGAAGAACATATTTTAGAGCCGGGCTATCCCCAATTATATGCTTATAATCATGAGTAAGTTCGTCCTGAAGGTATACATTCTCTTCCTGTAATTTTTCCTTAAAATTTTCCAACTCTTCATAAGCTTTCTTTAAATCTGCTTTTGCTTTTATCTTATCTGTAATGTCGCTGCCTATAGCAATAACCCCTTCATAGTTTCCATCACTATCCTTAATAATAACATTGGACCAATAAATATTTCTTTCTTCCCCGTTTTTTGTCATTATTGAAATCTGTGCGTTGGGTAATTTACTTTCCGTCTCAAAAACTTCAGCTAGCTGGTTAATAGTATCTTTTTCCTTTGGTGAAATATGGAAGTTGTAATGCTTGCCCATAACTTCTTCCATGGTGTATGATGTTGTTTTTAAGTAAAAGGGATTAACAAAATAGATAATTCCATCTTTGCTCACGCCACAAACCAAAAACTGTATGTTTTCAAGCAAAGATTTCCATCGGTGTTCATTAGAAATTACTTCTTTTGAAAGATTTGCGGCTTCGTAAACGCCATAGCTAATTTCCAATGTCATGGCGAAGATGATTGCAAGAAAAGAAAACGATATTATATATGGCGAATGAATGATGCCCGCATCAACAAGCGGCGAATGAATTCCGGCAATCAGCATAAAAAACACTATACTCCCACCTATCCAAAACGCCCTTCTTTTATTACCATTTCGCCATAACTTAATTGAAGAATCTATAAAGAAAATTATAATCAATAGTGAAGAAAAATCCGTTAAATATTTTATTGGATGAGCTATTCCCAATGCAAACGTGTAGGTTTCTCCCCAGGGTAAACTCAATTGTTTGAGTTGGGTTAATTCAGAATACACAATACTGTTTGCAGAAATAAAATTTATAATAAGTGATACGCTCCAAAGAAAAGTTATTAATTGCGCCAGCCATTTACGTCCTGTTCCAAAATAAAAATATACAAACCAAATGAGAGAAATTAGAATTATAAATACCGAGAGGACTTGATATTTTAATGAAAGTACGTAGCTTGAAACATCTTGGGCATGAAGTCCGAATAAGTCAACAATCGCACCCAAAGCGGCACCTAAAGCTGCCATGCTGAAAAGCAGGTTTGCCTTAGAGTGCTTTAAACGAAACCAAATAAACAGGTTAATTAAACCTATGGTTAAGCATGCAGCTGCTGCTGTAGACCATAATATTGTAAGTAAGCTCATAATTTAACTTCTACTCAAAATGAAGGCTTTTATAAAAACTAATCATGAAATAACGATATAAAAATTAAATTAAACATATTTTGCCGGTCTTCATTTCTGAAATCCCAAAAGATTTATTCTTAATAATTAAGTCTGTTAAAGTTTATTCTGGTTCTCTTAAAAGCGGAATTTTAACAGCTTTCTGAACATCAATTAATAAATTCAATCTTCTATTAACCTGGTAGAATTTTCCTACCACATTAAAAGGAAGTACATTATTCATCTTATCAACATATTCTTTTTCCAGGTTCAACCGGTCTAATCTAATCTGCATAATATCATTCAGAATTTTTGAGCCTTCTTCCTGATCCATAGCATAATAATTAAGCATATAGTTTTCTAAAATCTCAACTTCCTTGTCACCTAGTTGATGATCTTCTTTGTCGTATTCATCAAACAAGGGCCAAAATATTGTTGCCTGATCTGGAGTCATTTCCACATTTTGTGCGACAATTTCTTTACCAATCTCTGCAAGGTCAGCCCTCGTTTCGTCAATATTGGTTTCAAAGTATTTAGTTTGTGCGTTTAGCGATGTAACAAATAGTACTACTAAGATGAAGTAAAAGGATTTCATAAAATTCTCCTCGATAAATGATTAAAAGTTTTTTAAATATATTTTATTTATTTAAATATAAATATGATTACTGAAATTAACCAATAGATTGGATAATGATTGACTACTGTAAACTAGCTCACATTACAAAGAGGATTGTTAGCTTGTTAAACTTCTTTTTATTAGATCAACAATTATTTCTCCAGTTTGGTTCCCTGGAAATTTTTCTTTTAGCTCCATAGCATACTTTAAAGCAATTTTATTCCAACCTGCTTTAAAATAGAAGTCAAGCAGTGCACAAATAAATTCAAAATCATTTGCTGATTTAAAATATGCTTGTTTAGATTTAAAAAATTTTTACTATCTTAAATAGTGGTAGCCACAAAATAATTACTATAATGAATAATA
>CBEPPX010000095.1:0-6953 GCA_965511205.1 uncultured Ignavibacteriales bacterium
TTTGTTCGGTTTGGAATTGAACTTCCACCAATGACAGCTTTTACATTACAGATTAGTGATTTCCTTGTCGCTAATCCATTCCTGATTGCTATAGTAACCTTTCTTCCCCCGCTTGCATTATGGCTATTTGTTCGAACTGAAAAGGGCAGGCTCCTGGCAGATAAATATGTGCTTAAAATGCCGGTTGTCGGTCCGCTTATTCACAAGACATTAATTGAAGTTTTTTGCAGGGTGTTCTATACACTTTACCATGGTTCTGCCGAGAGTATTGAACCGATTAGGATTGCTGCAGAAGCATCGGGCAACAAGTATTTTGAAGAAAGAATTAAAACAGTTGCTATCCCACTTATGTTAAAAAAGGGTATGGGACTTACCGATGCCTTTGAAGCTTCGGGTGTGTTTACCGAAACCGCTCTTTCCAGGCTTCATTCAGGTGAGGAATCTGGTACTATAAAGAATACAGCATTGCAGCTTGCAAATTATTATGAAAGTGAAACCGTCTATCGGCTAAAAAACCTTATTGAAATAATCCAGGTTGTTATAGCCATGATTATAATGGTTATTATGATTGCATTAACCCTTGTTTCGGCAGAGACTGCAACAGTTAGACCTAAAACACCTGGTGTAAGCTAAATTATATGGCAGCGCTTGATGATTGATACTAACGTTGAAATGACTGACAAGATTGGTTATCTCCTTTTTAAGAAGGGAATAATTGATGCTGAAATGTTTGAAAAAGCGATTAATGCTAAATCGGATGATAAAGGAAAAGTTAAGCGTAATCTTGCCCAGGTACTTGTTCAGGATTTTGGCTTTGACCATGATACAATATTCAGGGAAGTAGCAATCCTTTATGCTTTTAGAGAGTTAGACGCATCTACCGATGAACTTCCTGAAGAACGGCTGGATAATATTAAGAGCATTATCGAGAATGCAGAGGATTCTTTAAAAGAACTAATGCTGCGGCATAAAATTATTCCGTTTATGTATGATGAAAGAATTAAAGATAAACTAATAATTGCTGCCGTTGATCCTACCGATAGGAATATACCCCGTCTGGCTTTTGGATTAAATGCAAAAAAGTATGAAGTAATATTTATTAAAGTAAAAGATTACGAACACCTAATCGAAAAAATATTACCTCCGGAAAATTTATTTCTGAAAGCTTTACAGGATGAAGATGAAGATATAATAGGGATTGAGAGTAGTGATGACAGCAATGTAGATGAAGAAGAACTGGATGCCGAGATAAACAAAAGTGCGCTTATAAATCTTGTTGAAGGTGCGCTGTTAGAAGGTGTAAGAAAAGGTGCTAGTGATATTCATTTTATACCTCGCTCTGCTAATAAAACCGATATTTATTTCAGGATTGATGGAACTTTAAGACTTTGGCACTCACAGGAAAACACATCGCCGGAGGCAGTTATTTCTGTTGTGAAAGATCGTGGAAGGGGTATGGACCGTTTCGAAAGAGAAAGAGCACAGGATGGATTTGTTCAAAGAGAAATTGATAGTCATATCATCAGGTTCAGGGTTTCGGTACTTCCTATGGTTGGTACTGAACTTAAAAATAAATTTGAAAGTATTGTAATCAGAATTCTTGATGATAGAAAAGTTATTACAGATCTTGATAAGCTGGGGCTTACAGGAATAGCTAGAGAAAATTTTGTAAAAGCGATAAATCAACCGCAGGGGATGGTAATATTAACCGGTCCTACAGGTAGTGGTAAAAGTACAACCCTTGTAGCCGCACTTTACCAGGTAATAACTCCTGAAGTAAATGTTTTAACGGTGGAAGATCCTGTGGAATACGTTATAGAAGGAGCAAGGCAGTTAAAAATTGGATTCAGAATGGATTTTGAACAAGCCATTAGATCAATACTGCGGCATGACCCCGATATTGTTCTGGTGGGTGAGATGCGTGATAAAGAAACAGCTGAAACTGCAATAAAACTTGCTAACACTGGTCACTTAACTTTTTCAACCTTACATACAAATGACGCCCCGAGTGCCGTTGCAAGGTTATTCAAAATGGGAATTGAACCTTTTTTAATTGCTTACGCAATTAATCTTATTGTGGCACAGAGGTTGATTAGAACATTGTGCCCTAAATGTAAAAAGAAACAGTCAAACTTTGACGAAGTACTAATGGATGCAGCCGGATTAAATATTGCAGAATGGAGAGATCATACACCGTATGAGGCAGCTGGTTGTGATGAGTGTAATGGCGCAGGTTATAAAGGAAGAATGGCAATACATGAAACGCTCTATTTTACCAAAGAGATAAGACAACTTATTGTAAGATCTGGTTCTGATGTTGATGAAGAAAAACTTAGAATCCAGGCAAAGAAAGATGGCTCAATTACCCTTAGAGATTCAGGTCTGGAAAAGGTGAAAATGGGTCTTACAACTATTGAAGAAGTTCTGTCTGCAACAACCGAAGAATAAGCAGACCTATTAGAAATGTTTAGACCAGGGTGGTGCTGGTTGAGAAAAATAATTACAGTAAAAATTTTTTACAGATAAAGATAATTTCTTATATTGCAAGGGATTAAAATAAATTATTAAAGTAATTCATTCAAAGATTATTCTCTTATGTTTAATGTATCTATATTATAGATATTATTTAAATCAATTATTTAGGAACAATACCTTGAAGAAGTCGTTGTGATAGTTACTGAAGAAAAACAAATATTACAGGAGTTTTGCTCTTCCATACCTGATTCCCTGATGGGTATAGATCGTACTCTGTACGTTATTGAGAATTGTTATAAGATTACTGATGATAACAAAGTGATACTAAGAAATTTTGTTAACAAGGTATTAACTTCTATGATAGAAAGAGATGCTTCTGATATTGAAATTGGCGGGCACGGCAATGAAGGGTATATATGGATGAGGATTCATGGTAAGAAAGAAAGAGTGAAAGACCTGCCTCAGTTTTCAGATGATGAAGCTATACTGATAATATGCAATCTATTAAATGAAATCCAGAAAAAGTACCTGGCAACAACAAAAAACCTCGATTTTAGTTATACATTTTATTATGAACGAAGAAAAATAAACGTTAGATTCAGAGCTGATTCATATTTCGATCTTGACACATTAACATTAAATATGAGAGCCATAAATACAACCATTCGCCCTCTCTCTTCATTAGAGTTTCATCCAAACGCCATAAAATATTTAAGCCATAACTATATAAAATTTGGTTTAACACTTATTACCGGAATTACCGGTTCTGGTAAATCTACCACTCTCGATTCCATAGTTGATCATCATAACAAATTCGATCCTGCACATATTGTAATAGTTGCTGCACCAATTGAGTATGTACACACCTCTAACATCGCACTTATTAAACATAGGGAAGTTGGAAGAGATGTATTATCATTTAAAGAGGGTGTTATACAAGCGTTACGCCAGGATCCAGATATAATAGTTATTGGTGAAATGAGAGATCCTGATACGATTATGGCAGCCCTTGAGGTTACAGATACCGGGCACAAAGTTTTTTCAACATTGCATACCTCGTCAGCAACGGAATCTATAGAAAGAATTATTGCCGAGGTTAACCCAACAGAACAGGAAAGAGTTCGCAACAGGCTTGCAGATGTGATGGTTTCAGTTATATCCCAGAAGCTGGTTCCAAGCTTAGATGGGAAACGAGTTATGGCAAAAGAAGTTTTAATTGTTACGCCAAGTGTAAAAGCAGCAATTAAAAATAATAATGTTGGCGAAATTTACATGATGATAAACCAGGGTGGGCAGCTAGGAATGCTTACAATGGAACAGGATTTAAAAAGGCTCTATTTGCAGAAGAGAATAACTCTTGAAACTGCAATTACATACGCTAATAATAAGACAAGAATTCAACAACTAATAACAGCAAAATGAAACCTCTTGTTTGTATATATTGTGAAGGTAATGATACTAAACTAGCCGTTGTCACAAAGGAAAAGGACAGCTCTAAGATTAAAGTGCTTAGAACGGCAACAGTAAGTATTCTACCTTCAACAACCGATTTAGAGGCAGGCGCTACCGGCTTTAGTGTTGAGGGAGATTCCCTTGATATTGACGGAATAGACGAAACTGCTTCTATAGAGGGTGATCTTGATTCGTCAAGTCTCTCTGAAATAAATGAGGCGCTTAAAGACCTCAATTTATCCAATTACAGTTTTGTGCCCGCACTAACTGAACCGGCTATATATTATCACCTGTTTGAAGGGCAGCGTCCTACTAAGGCTGCCAAGCTGAAGCAGGAAATTGTTAATGAAATTCTAGATTCGAAAAACATTAACGTTGGCAAAGAAAGTCTGGACTATATTGAACTAGCAGATAAGTCTTTGCTTTCTGTTTTTATTGTCGGAGAAGTAGCGTGCATAAATCTTGTAAACTCAATTGCAAAACAGCATCATAAACGGCATTATAAGATCCCAACTATAAAAAGTTCCGATCTTTCTTTGGCTTATTATGTTGCCAAGCGCAAAAAGTTTTTTCCGGATGACCACTCCCTTATTGTATACATAGGTAAGGAGTATAGTAAACTTATCTTTTTGCAGGGTCGAAGACTTAAGCATATTGGTACAACGCTGGATATAGGTACACAAAACCTTCATACTTATGATGTGTACTTCTCTAAAATATTGCTCGAGATGGAGAATGGCGGTATCTCTTCACTCGATAATATTATTGTGTGCGGCGAAGACGACTCGGAAAATTTAATACTTTCCTTTTACGGAACCTTTCCGGAAGCAAACGTAAGCCGACTTGTATTTGATGATTTAGATCTTTCGGGACTGGACGAGGAAACTAAGGAAGGTTTTTCTTCGTTTACAATACCGGTTTCTGTTGCCACAGATTATTACGATGAGCAGCAGAAGGAGCACGACGGTATTAATATTTTGCCAAAGTATATTAAAGAAGAACAGAAAGTCTTCCAGTTTGCCTGGCATGGTTATCTTATGCTACCACTTCTCTTCTTGTTTGCATTTCTAATTACTCAAAAAGTATTAGATAACAATAAAAAGATAATAGAACTTGAAAATGAGGTTACCCAAAAGACCATACTGATGAGACAGAATCAGGAAGTTTTAGGTAAGATTGCAGAAATTGAAGGTAAAATTAGCAGCTTCGATCAGACCCAGGCAATTCTTGATTCTGCTACTGCAGGTACTGGTGTCTGGAAGGAAGTAATTAATGGCATATCCAATTTCTGTGGTCAGAAAAAGAGCTTATGGCTCTCCAGGATTTCAAGAGGAGAAGGCGATGTAGTTCTTGCCGAAGGCTACTCTTTGCAACGTAACGTGCTTACCGATTTTGCGTACTCAATTGAATCGGCAACTCTAAAGAGTATGTTTTATGAAGTGTTGAGAGAAAGAAACGCTTATAAATTTAATTTAAATTTTAATCTATCAAGTTATCCGAAGAAAAATGAATAAAAAAATCAGAAGTACACTCGGACTTTTAGGTTTGCTTTTACTCATACTAATTGCTGGGGGCATCTATATTTTTGTTTTCCAGCAAGGTTCAGTTTCTGAAAGAGAAGAAAAGCTTGAGGAGTTAAATGCAAACGTTTACGATCCTGAGGAGCTGAGAATAAGATACGAAAGCCTGCTGAATCGTTCGGCAATTCTCGATTCTATTCTCTCTGCTAGAAAATTCAATATCCCTCAGAATCTTTCATCAATTAAGTTTTACAACTTTGTTAATGGTATCCTTTCCGGTTTTTCAGAGGACACACAGGTTAACGTGGAGTTTGTGGATCTGAAACGTGACAAAGAGTTTTTCGTTTATGAGTATAAACTTACCGGCGGTGGATATTTTAATGATGTGTTTAAACTAATTTATGCCATCGAACAAAGCAAAGAACTTAAAAAAGTAACCTACCTTACGTTAGGAAACTTAATAAGAACGGATACGGAAGGACTTCCGCTCTTCCTTGTTAGTTTCGAAATGAATGCGCAGGTTTACTACTCCGCCGATAACAGGTTTGCACCAGCAGAATTTGTTGAAAACAATCTTAACACTGGTCCGATTTATGATGCTTTCTATCCATTGATAAGGAATGAAATTCCACCTAATCTTGATGAACTTTTGGATGTGCAAGGTGCAAAATTGTTAGCTATAATACCTGAAGGAGCATTTGTTGCCGATACAAAAGGAAACACCTTCCTCGTTTGGGAAGGCGAGCAAGTCTATTTGGGTTACCTAACTATGATAGACTATAATAACAGTACCGTCAACTTTATACTGAATAAAGGCGGGATAATTGAAAAAGTTACACTTGATTTAGATCGAACAGAAACAACCAAGTAAAATGAGAGAATTATCATGAAAAACTTCACTATATATTTGGTTCTATCTCTTTTTCTTGTAATACAAGTCTTCCCCCAAAAATATTGGGAGAGAAGATTTAAAACTTACCAGAACCCGGATGAACTTGTTACAATGTCTGCAAATCTTCCGTTCAGTCAGGCAATGGAATTGTTAAGTAAGGTAAGTGAAAGTACTACAGGCAGAAGGATTGTATCTACTATCCAGAAAGATGATCCTATCGGGATAGAAATTGACAATATGCCGTACGACAAAGCTCTGATTATAATTGTACAATATGCAGGGCTGCAGTTTGAAACCAAGGAAGATGTGATAGTGGTTAAACGCGGTAATGAGGTAGAGCAGGATCTTACCCCCGAAACCTATGCTTCTATTAATACTCGCGAAGTAAAAATTTCTGCAGTCTTCTTCGAAATGGATGTTCAGGAGGCTAAGAGCATTGGTATAAGTTGGGAATTTTTACTTTCCGGTGAAGATAATACCGTAGGCGGATTAATTAGAACCGAAACGGAAAGCGGTTCAGGCACAGAGACTGGCTTGCAGCCAGACTTTAATCTAGGAATAACTTCCGACTTTGATGTTGGCGGCTTTTTCGGTGAGGCAACTGCTGTTTTCAA
>CBEPPX010000096.1:0-6827 GCA_965511205.1 uncultured Ignavibacteriales bacterium
AATACATACAAAATGAAAACCTTTCTTACACTGTTATTTATCACTTCCATTTTATCTTCTTTTGTTTTTTTCTCAGAAGATACTTTGATTGCAACCAATTATTTCTCAGCAGAAAATAATTCAATAGAAAAACCGGGTCCCAATTTATATCCATACGAATGGGCTTATCTTAAGAAAACCTTTCCTTATATGGATGCAGACACTCGTGCATACATCGATGCCTTAGAAGAAGCGCATCAACTTGCTCGTGAAACAAGGAATACAAGATTGGCAAAAGGAAAAACTGCTGCACAATGGGAATTTGCAGGCCCAATAAACGTAGGAGGTAGAGTAGTTGATATAGAATTTAATCTTATTAACCCGAACATTATTTATGCAGGATTTTCAACCGGTGGAGTTTTCAAATCTACCGATACAGGTGGAAGCTGGTTCCCAATTTTTGATTCCCTTGCTGTACTTACAATTGGAGATATTGCCATTGACCCTATAAATCCAGACATTATTTATGTTGGAACAGGCGAAGCAAACGGGGGGCATAATAATTTTCCAGGCGGGGGAGTTTTTAAGTCTGCAAACGCCGGATTAACATGGAGCTTTTTAGGCCTGGAAGAAACAACCTCAATAGGCAGAATTTTAATTCATCCAAGCAATACAAACATAATTTATATGGCTGCTGTTGGTTCCTATTTTTCACCCAACCCTGAAAGAGGTATTTATAAATCAACTGATGCAGGAGCCACTTGGAACAAATCACTCTTTGTTTCCGATTCAACTGGTGCAATTGATATTGTGATGGATCCTAATAATCCTGATAGGATGATGGCTGCAATGTGGGAAAGAGTTCGAAGACCAAACAGTTCACATCTTTTTGGTCCTTCAGGTGGTATTTACCGAACGAATAACGGGGGTACAACATGGCAGATTTTAGATCCATCCACAGGCTTGCCTAATCCAAGTTCTGAGACTATTGGCAGGATTGGGTTAGCATTAAGTGAATCGAATCCGGATATCGTTTACGCTCTTTATAATGATGGTTCACTTATTTCAGGTTTGTACAAGACAACTGATTTCGGGAATAGCTGGATAAATGTAGACCAGGATAATGAACTGAATAATGGTACAGGTGGATTTAGCTGGTATTTCGGTCAGGTGAGGGTTAATCCTGCCAATCCTGATATTGTTTATGTGCTTGATGTAGCATTTATGAGATCATCAAATTCCGGTTCAAGCTGGTCGGTGAGCTACTCAACTCACGTTGATCATCATGCATTAGCGTTTCATCCAACAAATCCGGATTTGCTGATTGACGGTAATGACGGAGGGATTAACATTTCAACAAACAGTGGAGTTAACTGGGGATCTCATGCACAAATTCCCGCAACACAGTTTTATGAAATTGGACTGGATGCAAACAATCCTGAAAAACTTTACGGTGGTACACAGGATAACGGTACCAACAGAACTCCGGATGGAGGAATTAATAACTGGCAGCATATTTATGGAGGGGATGGTTTTTATGTAATAGTCGATCATACAAATTCAAATATTGTTTATGCAGAATCCCAGTTTGGGGGTCTTGGAAAATCGACTGATGGAGGAAATTCTTTTAATAGTGCAACAAATGGAATAAACGGAAGCGAACCAACGAACTGGGATACTCCTGTGGTTATGGATCCAAACAATAATAATACTCTTTACTATGGAACCAACCATTTATACAGAACAACAGATGGGGCAAGTAACTGGAATTCAATAAGTCCAAGTTTAACTGATTGGGTTTCTGGAAGAAGGCTTGGTACTATTACAACAATCGATGTTGCTCCCTTAAACTCTAATGTAATTTATGTGGGAACAGATGACAGCCACGTTTGGGTTTCGCCGGATAATGGAACAACGTGGAATGAGATTTCTGATGGATTACCAATCCGCTGGGTTACCCGTGTTGTTGCAGATCCAAAAAATGAAAGTATTGTTTATGTAACCTTTAATGGATTGAAATGGAAAGATCCGCAGCCGCACATTTTTAGAAGTACAGATATGGGTGCAAGCTGGACTGATATAAGTAGCAATCTTCCCGATGCGCCGATAGACGCATTTGTAGTTGATAATATAACCTCAACAACTTTATACTTGGGGAATGATGTCGGAATGTATGTAAGTTTTAACGCTGGACAAAGTTGGGAAGTATTAGGAGAAGGTCTTCCGATTCTTCCGATAGGGGATATCGAAATTCATCCAACAACACACGAACTTGTTGCTGGAACTTACGGAAGATCGATGTATAAGATTGACCTGGATTTGGTTACCAATGCTGAAGGTAATGAAAATCAATCTATAACCTCAAGCTTCCAGCTCGAACAAAACTATCCTAATCCTTTTAATCCAAGTACTAGTTTAAAGTATACTGTAAGCAGCCCGCAATCTGTTCTCTTAAAAGTTTATGATGTGTTAGGTAATGAAGTGGCAACGTTAGTTAATGAAGAGAAACCAGCAGGAACGTATGAAGTTGAATTCAATGCGAATGGACTTACAAGTGGAATATACTTTTATAAACTACAAGCTGGTTCATTTGTTGGGACTAAGAAGATGGTTCTTTTGAAGTAATATGATACTAAAATAAAATATTCATTCTAATAATAACTAGAGGAGTTAATGAAGCATATAAAAAAAGCTCTAATCATTTTTACGATACTTATCCTAGGCTTAAGCTGCCAATCAAATGAAAATATTATAACCGAGGAAGAAGCCAAATTACTTTGTGATAAAGTGGAAGTGATGTACAATGATGCAAGCACAGAAACCGCAAACGAGATCTTAGATTCTGCCTATGTACTTTATTCTCCCATTTTCCCTATGGGGTTAAGAGGAATTGATGTTCTAATGTATAATATTAAATCCAACGCACGTTCATTCCCGGATTTTGCACTTACAATAGACTCATTTTTTGTAAGAAATGATATTATTTATTCTTTTTGGACACAAAAGGGAACAAATACAGGTCCATTAGGTAGAATGCCCACTACAGGTAATAGCATTGATATTTCAGGATTTGCAATGTACCGAGTAAGGGACGGGAAAATATGCGAGGAACATACATTTTGGAATAGGCTCGCATTCTATAGGCAGCTAGGATTCAAAGAAATTCATCCAAAATTTGTGGAATAATCCTAAAATTAAAATTGCTGTAAAAGTGAAGTGTTTGGTGTAAAAGTAAAAACTGAAACTGTGGGAATTGTTTAAAAAACTAATCCTCTCAAAAAGCTGAGAGGATTAGTCAATTAAAATATCTATTATATGTATCTAGGGAACAAGAAATACTTGAAAATTTTTAGTATTTGCCCCTGCAGTAAATTGTAAAGGAGCAAGGGTAAGGGTACCAGGCCACGCTCCACTTCCATTCCACCAAATATAATCTCCGCTGTCACCCCAAGTAAAATTGGCATTGTTATCCTTCCACGCATCCATATAATAAGTTCCTGGAACTACGTTAGCTAATGTATAATTGCCAGTGGCATCGCAGGCAACAAACAAGAAAGTTGCATCGGCAGCCCAATCAGCCTGACTTATATAAAGAGCAACACGTGTATTCGATATACTTCCGGGAACTCCGGGTGGTAAAGAACCCACACCCGTTATTGTAGCATTTATGGGTACTGTTGTTGCTACGGTTGTAGCTACCGTTGTTGCTACAGTGGTTGCAACAGTGGGAGAGTCCTCATCACAATTATAGATGCCTAATGCTAGAAAGGCAACAATTAAAAAGTAACCTATTTTCTTCATGTTATATTTCCTCCTCTTGTTGAGAAATTTAATTGATTAAATTATAAACTGTTAACTCTTAATCTATTAAAGACTATTCTCTATTGATATTCAGCTTTATGATTAAATACGCTATAAAATATACTATGTTCTAACTTAATTGTCCAGCAAAATATGGATTTTTTTTGTATCGAAATGCGACAGCAATTTTGACACCAAACCAACAAACAGCACATCCCAATTTCTAAATTATAGCCAGGGGATAGATATTGAAAAGTTAATTAATATGCAAACGTTTAATTACATACTTTCAATAGTTTTTGTAAAGTATTTTTTTATCGTTAAAATATAGAGTCAATTATCCTATTTATGAATTTAACTAAAAATCAAGATATTCTGAAAGATGTAGATGAAAGATGAATTAATTCTTACTAAGCAAATATTGGTATCAAACTTTAAAGATGTGAAATTTCCATATAAGCTTAACTTTTGCCTAACATATAAATGCAACTCTAAATGTCTTAGTTGCGATATCTGGAAGATCAAAAGTGCAAATGAGCTAACTGTTGATGAGATAAAGAAGTTTTTTGAGTACTCCAATAAGTTTTCCTGGATTGATGTTACAGGCGGTGAGGTATTTCTAAGAAAAGATATCATTCAGATCATAGATATAATTTTACAGTCTTGTAAGGATTTGTATCATCTTCATATTCCTACGAATAGCATAATAACTCAATTAACAGTTGATAGAATTAGGGAAATACTGAAGTTAAGACCTAAACCAAGGAAATTTACAATTACACTGAGCATAGATGGTCCTCCGGAACTTCATGATTATGTCCGCGGTGTTGAAGATAACTGGGCATCCGTAATGAAAGCTTATAATGAGTTAAGAGAATTTGAAAATAATAACTTTAAAATTTTCTTTGGTTTTACTCTATCAAAACTAAACCTGGGTAAATTTCACGAAACAGTTTTAGCTGTTCAAAAAGAATTTCCGCAAGTCAAGTATGAAGATTTTCATATGAATATTGCACATACATCGGGTCACTACTACAACAATGACGATTTTGATATTGGAGTAAATAGCGATAAAGAAAAGTTTATAGAAGAGGTGGAAGCATTTCGGCTAAGAAAGAAGAAAATATTTAATCCGATTAATAATCTTGAGAATAAATACCTTAACTACGCAAAAAAATACATTATGTCGGGCGAAACCCCGATAGATTGTAAATCATTAGCTTCATCAGTTTTTCTTGATCCATATGGTAACGTTTTCCCTTGTAGTATTTGGGATAAAAAAATTGGAAACATACGAGATTTTGAATTTAACTTGAGCAAATTATTAAAAGAAAAGATTGTGAAAGAACTCCGTGAACAAATAAACGAAAAGAGTTGCCCTAACTGCTGGACGCCATGTGAAGCTTATCAAAGTATATTGGGAAGTTTAATTTAATTCAAGCAATTGAATGTAACTTAAGGTTTGCTAAGCCAATAAATAATAAATATTTTTGAATTCAGTTTTATTGATAAGAATTTCATAAAAATTGTTTTTAGAAGTCATAACTTATTTTCTAATTATTGAAACAAATTATTAATGATAATTGATCCAGGTAAAATCTCTATAGTAATTCCTGCTAAAAATGAGGAAAACACAATAACGGAAATAGTTAAGTCTGTACTAGAATATTCAGATGATGTAATTGTTGTTGATGGTAATTCAGTAGATAAAACTGCTGAATTGGCAAAGTCTGCAGGAGCAAGAGTAATCAACATCCCCCCAATCGGTAAAGGAAACGCAATTTGCAGATCAATTGAACACATAAATAATCAAATCACTGTTTTTATTGATGCTGATGGTTCTCATATAGCTGAGGATATTCCCAAATTAGTCGAACCAATTCTTGAAGGTAGAGCAGATCATGTTTCCGCTTCAAGACTTCTTGGTGGTTCAGATGAATTGCATGGCACCTTTGATGAAACCTTTAGGTTAATGGGAAGCTCTTTTATTACTGCTTGCATAAACTGGAAGTTTAAACTCAAGTTGAGTGAAAGCCAAAATGGTTTTCGTGCAATTCGAACTGATGTACTTAGAAAATTGGATTTGAAGGAAAGGATTACTACCATCGAACAGGAAATGATTATCAAAACTCTGAAAATGGGTTATCGCATGGCTGAAGTTCCTTCACACGAAGGAAGAAGACTCTTTGGAGAATCGAACATTAGTCTAAGAAGGGTTTCCTTCCGTTATGTTTATTCTTTTGTTAAATATTTATTCTTTACCAGAGGTAGAAGAGGAGAGTAGATGTATATTCTGGGAATTTGGGATGGACATGATTCGGGGGCAGCAATTATAAAAGAGAATGAAATTTTAGTTGCCATTAATGAAGAAAGATTAACAAGAAGAAAATTAGAAATAAAATTTCCTTATAAATCAATTCAAGCCTGCTTAGACTACTTAATAATAAAGCACTCAGATGTTTCTGAAATTGCAATTTCAACCTCTGATCCTGCAAAAACACTTGCGCGGATTGCTCCCTCAACTAAAGATGAATATTATTTAATACGCAGAAGAAAAAAAGACTTAACTTTTTTGAATTTTCAGAAGAAAAAATTCAAATATAAGCTTACAGAATTAAAACCGAATTGGATAACAACATCTATCAGTAAAAAAATAATCCAAAAGGAATTGAATAAAATTGGATTTAATAATTTTCAACTCAGTGTTGTTGATCATCATGTCAGTCATGTTGCGGCGGCAGCTTTCTGCAGCGGTTTTAACGAATGCCTGGTAGTTACCCTTGATGGACTTGGAGATGGGGTTTCGGGCACTGTTAACATTTTCAAAGATAAAGAACTTAATAACATCTCTACAATTTCAGCAAAAGATTCCTTTGGGATATTTTTTGAGCATGTTACAAATTTGATGAATATGCGAGAGCTTGAAGATGAAGGAAAAGTTATGGCTCTGGCAGATTATGCATATCCCATTTCTGATAAAGAAAATCCAATGCTGGATTTTTTTACTGTTGAGGGATTAAAGATAAAAGCAAAATATAACAGCTTAA
>CBEPPX010000097.1:0-6798 GCA_965511205.1 uncultured Ignavibacteriales bacterium
AACAATAAATCCGATGAACCCACTGATGAGACTTCTTCACGAGATGTTGATAAAGATAATGATGATAAGGATACTAAAACCGGTATTAAAGGTTTAGATGATTTTGTAGATAATATGAAAGAGATGCAGGAAAATTTTGAAGAGGGAAAAGAGGTTGAAACGGTAAATTTCAGAGAGTTAAAAGCTTTACTTCCCTCAGAACTGGATGGCTTAAAGAGAACCAGCGCAAGCGGTGAAAAAACAAATGCATTTGGTATGAATGTTTCGAAAGCTGAAGGCGAATTCAAGTCGGAAGACAATTCCAGCAGTATAAAAATCACTATTGTTGATATGGGAAGCATGAGAGGTTTTGCTGGGTTAGCGGCTTTTGGGTGGACAATGACTGAGATGGATAAAGAAACTGAGCATGGTTATGAGCGGACTATAGAGTACAAAGGATGTAAAGGAATTGAAGAGTATGATACCGAAAGGAATTATGGCAAAAAGGAAATAATGGCTGTAAAAAGATTTATGGTTACGGTTGAGGGATATAACGTAACCAAGGAAGCGATTGACGATGCACTGGATGAAGTTGATATCGATGAGCTGGAAGAAATGAAGAAGGTATCTGAAATAGATAATAGAGAAAAATAAAAATTAAACAGGAATTTCACTTTCACTAACTTTATAAGGAGTTTAATATGAGCCTTATTGACAGAGCTAAGAACATTATGCTATCCCCTAAAACAGAATGGGAAGCTGTTGCAAACGAGGAACCGAATGTCCAGCAGATACTTACATCGTATGTTTTACCGCTGGCACTCATTCCTGCAGTTGCTATATTAATCGGATGGGGTGTTATTGGTATGTGGGGATTTACATCGTTTAACTATGGTATAGCCGTAGCACTAGTTCAATTGCTTAATGCTTTTATAGCTGTTCTTGTAACTGCATTTGTTATTGATGCTCTTGCACCAAGTTTTGGATCTCAGAAGAATTTTGGCAAAGCTTTGCAGCTTGTAGCTTATTCGATGACTCCAGTATGGATAGCAGGCATTTTGAATATTATTCCAACAATAGGGTGGCTGGGAAGTTTAATTGGTTTGTATGGTCTTTACTTATTGTATCTTGGAATAGCTCCTTTGATGAAAACACCTGAAGATAAAAGGGTCGGATATCTTATTGTTTCAATTGTAATTCTTCTTGTTGTTTACTTTGTAATTGCAGCTATTCTAACAGCAATTTTATTTGCTGTTTTTGGATTAAGCGCATTTACAGCTGCAAGATTTTAGTAAGATAGATTTGTTATTAACTTAATGTCTGCCTGGAATAACTCGGGCAGGCATTTTTTTATGATCGGAAAATAAAATGGAGATAGTACTTTTTTAGGAAAGATGTTTATTGATTTCTTCTACTTCTTCTTCAGCTTTAATCTTACTATAATAAATTAGTGCTTCTTTGAAATGTAATTCGCTTTTAGCTTTATCCTTTGTCTGCTCAAATAGTAATCCTAGTTCAAAATTTGTTTCTGCAAGGTTAAGCTGGTTACCAGCTTCTTTATTTAACCGGTGGCTTGTATAAAGATAATTTTCTGCAACATGATAATCACCTTTATTACGCCTAACAATTCCTTTAATCCTGTAAACTTCCGCAATTGTTAGCTTGTCGTTTATTTTATAGGATACTTCCATCGCTTTGTCCGCAAAAGCATCTGCTAAATCGTAATCGTCTAACTGAGTATAAACGTATGCTTTACTAATATAGCCAATTCCAAGGGTTTGAAGGTAATTTGCCTGGCGTGAGGCATCAAGACTCAAATCAAATTCGCTCACAGCAGATGAATAATTTTTTGTTTTTGTATAAACCATTCCAAGGTTTTGTCTTATCTCTGCAATGCGTTTCAAGTCCCCAAGCTTTTCGAAAATTACTAAAGCACGCTTAAGGTAGGAAATTGCATTATCGAATTTTCCCATTATGTTATTAATAATTCCAAGGTTAATATCTATCTTACCAACCTGTAAACTATCTGTACTATCCTGCAATGCACTAAGTGCATTTTCAAAGTGTTCATAAGCTCTTTCAAGATTGCCTTTATCGCCGTAAATAGTTCCATAAAGATTTTGGCACTGAGCACTTCCCTTATTATCATTATTTTCACTAAATAATTTTACCGCCATATTAAGGAAGCTAAAGCTTAATTCCCACTTTGCCTGCCTGCTGTATATTTCACCCAAAAACAGGTAAGCGTTTGCAGTAACATTGTGCATAGCGGGAACATCAATTGTAAGCGAGATTATCTTTTCGTGAATTTCTATTGCTGCGGAAAATTCCCCGGATGTAATGGTGGATTGTCCCATGTAAAGGAGAAGGTCAATAAATGTTTCTGCAGTAAGTTTTGATTCTGCAAATGTAATTAGCAAATCAATCTGCGATTTGGTTTCTAAGCCGCCATCAATTTCAAAATCGATCTGGCTTTGAATCTCTTTATCTTTAAATTTACGCTTCGTTGCATCTTTATCCCCAAGATATAGTGCGGAGAATTCATCTGCATCATTTTCATTAAAAAAATTCTGAAGGATGTCTTCAATTATAGGATTTGTTTTAAACAAGCTATTGCTAACATTTTAAATAAATATTACGGATTGATGCGCAGAATCATGCAATCCGGAAAAGCTTAGTACAATCAGTGTGCCATTTTAAGCTTCTGATTTTCATTGCTAAAAAATTTTATTTGATGAGATGGACAGTAAAATTTACGTAAAAGATTATGAAAAACTGCCAAAACGTAAGTTTCTTTACTGTCCCATAGTTGGAATTTTTAGTAAATGAGACACTTAAAGTTAAGAATTGTTTAGAACCGGATAAAAATAAATTATTGATACTAACGGAAGGGAAATACTTAATAAACAGCTTGTAATAGAAAGATTAACTATGATTACTTATCAGATTGAGATAACTATTATATATAGATATTAATAATGAACTTCTAAACTATTTAACAATTTTTGAAACTTGTTTGAAAACGTCTGTTCCACAAACATTTAATAATTCAAATAGAATTGATTCCGTTGTTGTAACCTCTGCACCAAGATGTCTCATTCTATTAAGCGCAATGTTGTAATCTTTTTCTTTCCTGGATGAAACTGCATCTGCTGCCACGTTAACCTGGAAACCGTTTTCGATTAAATCCAGAACAGTTTGCTGAACACATACATGAGATTCAATTCCACACACGACAATTTGAGAATGAAATTTTGTATTAAAAATGCTAAACAGCTCGCCTGCACCAGAACAACTAAATGTCATCTTTTCAACTGGTTTAATTCCATCAAGTTCATTTACAATTTGCTCTTCAGTTGGTCCAAGTCCTTTAGGATATTGCTCTGTATAATAAATTGGTAAACTCATTGCCTTGAAACCCTTAATAAGTTTCAAAGTATTTTCAACAACCAGTTCATGATCTTTTATAACGGGCAAAATCCTTTTTTGGATATCAATTATAAGCAGGCATGAATTTTCTGCTTTTAAAAGTTTGTTAAATCGTTTTAATTCATTGCTCATAATTCTTCGTTAATTATTAATAAATCTTCTTCATTCCGTATTTTCCACAGGAATACATCATTAAAATGCTTGAAAGATCTACCAGTGCTTTTTTCTGATCTTCCTCATAGATAACAAGATTGTAAACCTCCGCAATAAACCTCATTTTTTTAAGAAGATACTTTAGTTCAACATAAGTTGGAGCTCCATGCCAGTAAGCGACGTGTTCAATTATCATCCTTTCATTTCTTCTTAAGAATTCATTAAGAGAAATTACGTAATAGGAGTTTGAAGTCATTGGTCTGCAGATGGAAGTAAGATCGTTAAAATAACTATCCCATTGTATTGCAAGATCACTGTTCTTTTTTTGCATTACGTATCTTGCTTTAGCCAGAGTGAATTTCGCTTTTGTAGAAGTCTTAAAATTCGGGATAAGAGCATAACCATCGTAACTTCGGAAATATGAGTTATCCGGGTCATCGTATTTCCATCGGCGGGTAATTTGGTTAGCAGAATAAATATTTATTACCTTATCAAACTTACTATCAACAACAACAAATTTACCTTGCTGCCAGTTAACAACAGTAATCCAATGTCCCCAATCATCAACAGCAAGAATGCAAGGATAACCTTTGCGGAGTAACTGTGTTAAAGCTTTAATCGCATCGGCAGGTGTTTCCCTTCTAAAATATTTCATTTTGCAATTGTAATAGCGTGCAGCTCTAGACAAGCCAATTTCATCTGTTCCATACCACCAGTTGCTGCCGGCTTTCTTAGCAATTGCTTTTCCACTGTCAAATCTTCCCAGCATTACAAGTGCATACTTTAACGCAAACGGACCACATTGATATTTAAATGGTTGCGGATAAAAACTCATTAGCCCTCTGTTTTTTAAAGCTAAATGTAATTAATAATAAAGACTTAATCATCATTCAAACTTCTTACATAGAAGAAAAATAATTAAATTGTAATTATGAAAAAGAAAAAAATAAAAGTTGCTGTAGTTTATAATGAAGCTACGCCGGAAATGTATGTTAAATCTTCCGGGGATATTGAAAAAGTCGGTGAATTTAAACCCTACTTTGAAGTTGAAGATTTAACTCCAATGGAAGAGTATGAAATCCTTGCACAAAAACTTTCAAGAGTAGGATTCGATGCTTATGCACTGAATATTAAAGATAATATTCAAAAAATGATTGACGATTTTAAAAATAATAAACCCGATGTAGTGTTTAATTTTGTTGAAATTTATAAAGAAGATTCAAGATTAGAAATGAATGTGGTTGGCATTTATGAATTACTTGGTGTAGCTTATACAGGAGCCCCGGCAATGGCTTTATCAAATTGCCAGAATAAAATTATGGCCAAACAATTGCTTCGCTCCCTTGGAGTCCCAATCCCCAATTATTTTATGGTAAATGAAAAACGGGAGAGATATTTGCACAAATTGGATTATCCATTGGTTGTTAAGCCATCTCTAGAAGATGCGAGTGTGGGAATAGAAAACGAATCGATTGTAAAAAATTATAAAAAACTTAAAGAACGAATCAACTACGTTTTACATTATTTTGAACAACCTGTGCTTGTTGAAGAATTTATTGAAGGGCGTGAATTGAACGTAGCAGTTCTTGGTGATAAAAAACTAAGAGCTTTGCCAATAAGTGAAATCGATTTTTCCAGGATGCCCGATCATCTTCATAATATTGTTAGTTACCAGGCAAAATGGGATCCGCATCATGAATCATATCATAAAACTATTCCGGAATGCCCGGCGATACTTCCAAAAAATATGGAACTGAAGGCAAAGGAAATTGCACTTAAAGCATTTAGAATTATGGGTTGCCGAGATTATGCAAGAGTGGATATGAGACTAAATAAAAATAATCAATTTAGAGTTCTGGAAGTTAATCCAAATCCCGATCTTACTGATGGTGCAGGATTTATGCGTTCTGCAGGAGCTGCTGGTTATAGCTATGCCCAGGCTCTAAAAAGAATAGTTATTCTGGCATATGCAAGGAAAAATGGAAAGTTTCCTGCTAAATAACTTTCTTTAAAATATCTATCATTTCCGTTAGTGAATTAATTTCCAGATCAGGTTTAAGATTTTGATTGTAAGTTGGCGGGTAACTTGTTTTACCAGTATAAATTAAAACTCCTCTTCCACCCATCTGTTTTGCTGCTAATACATCATTTTCCAAATCATCACCAATCATAAAAAATTCGTCATCGGCAGAAAAACCAAGTAAGCTTAAAGCGGTTCTAAAATAGAGTGGGGAAGGTTTACCGATTAAAATCGATTCTCTTTCAGCACCGTACTCTATTGCTTTTATAAATGCACCGGCGTCTAAAGAAAGCTCTCCTCCGCCCGGGTACCAGTAACGGTTATGATGCATTGCAACTATTGCAGCGCCCCCTTTAACCTTGCGGAAAATTTCATTCATTAATTTGTAGTTCCAGTTATCGCCGATATCACCAATTACAACAGCTTCGGGATTTTCATCATCAATAAAATCTTTAAAGAGTTTTTTAATTGAAGGGATGCAGTAAACAGAAACTTTGCTGTAGTGTTCCTTTACATAGTGAAGTGTTGCATCAACGGCTGTCATTGCGGGAACGCCAATATTAATATTGTTGCCAGATAAGAAAGATAGTATCTCATCGCCGGTTCTTAAAGTAGAATTGCTTATAATGTAAGAAGGAATTTTTTTTTCGGTAAGATACTGCAAAAACTTACCTGCATCAGGAGCCGGATTTTCTCCTAATTTAATTACGCCGTCAAAATCTATAAGTACTGGGGATATTGCCATAATATTCCTAATAAAAAGGCGGCTATTAGCCGCCCATAATTTTAGGCACTCAACTTAACCAAACTTGGAAATTTTGCCTTTACAAGTTCATACAATCCAAACATTACTCCTACAAAAATGAGATCACCTAAAAGTGTATGATGGAAGAAAGGAATAGCTGCCGTGTAGCAAGCAGCAAGTCCTGCTCCTGTTTTTGCATAATAAGGAGTTGATATCCACAATCCAAAATTTGTAATTACAAAGAAGAGCACTGAAGCAGAAACTGATGCAAAAAATATGTTGCCTATTTTCTTCTGCTTGATCATAACCATTCCCAGAAGAACAATAAGTACAAAGCTTAAATAAACTGCCCACATTGTAGCGTGGAAGCCGATAAACAGATCGGTAATAAACATTGCTGCAAGCGGAATCAGGAAAGCAACCCACTTTTTAGAAAAGTACGCTCCGCCGAATAAAGCCATAGCAGCAATAG
>CBEPPX010000098.1:0-6783 GCA_965511205.1 uncultured Ignavibacteriales bacterium
AAACGTATTTCATTAATAGCTCCTACTTTCTGAAATTAACTTATAAGTAATTTAATAAATCTATGAATAGAATGAAGATAAAATTAATTCGTACATATCTCCTAAATCAGTGTAGCATTCCCCACCGCATCTCAACTAAAAACGGTAGAATTAGCCATCTTGATAATTTCCTTCAGGTTATTCCTTCACCAAGAAATACCCAGGAAAGAATTGAGGTTCATATCAGCAAAATTTCTCTAAAATTGATCTGTTTTCGCTTTTTTAGAAGTGTAAAAAGTGGTAACCTTATGGTTCTGTTTTAAATTTATATTTTTAATTTTACAGCATAGGGTAGCTAACTGTTCTTTATAGAAATTTACCTGGTGCTGCAAATTCTTCTTAAACAAACAAAGGGTAGAAATGAGCAAAAACATATCATTCATCGTAGTTTACTTTATTATAGCAGCGCTGGCTTACTACGGATGTGAAAAAAAAACCGATGAATCAGATACTTCGATAGATAATATCAAGACTGAAACAGTTATACCGGATACCACCTCAGATGAAATAATTGATGAGATAATTGAACCGGTTGAAGAAATAATAATTACCATTCCTGATATTAAAGGTACTTGGAGCGGAATGTTTGATAGCAGATCAACTGTTCTTAATATTACCGAACAAACCGACAGCAGTTTTTCGGGAAAAATATCTATCAGCTACAGGCAAGCCATAAACCAGGATGTGAAAGGATCTTTTAGTCCATCTAAAATGATTATGAAAATGAAAGATCAACTGCACAGCCGTTTCCAGGGAAAGTACAGCGGAAAATTATCCGAAGATGCTGATAATTATTCCGGTACTTTTATTATGGATCTGGATGGGTCAAAATTTTCATTCAACTTGAATAAAAAATAAAGGAAGACAAAAATGAAAAAACTAATTTTATTACTTATAATTCCGTTTGCCGGAATGTTAATAACTTCATGCAATTCTACAGAAGATCCTGTTACTCCCGCAGCTAAAGGAAATTTATTTCTAACATCAAACCCCGCTGGAGCCCAAATTTGGTTAGATGGAGTAAACACATCAAAGGTAACGCCTGATACGGCTAAGGATTTGGATGCAGCTGTTTATAGTGTAACACTAAAGTTAACTGACTATAATGATACAACTTTTTCAATAAGTGTGTCATCCGGTCAAACAAGCGTTGTAACTAATATAGCTCTTGTTTCAAATATGATGAAAACGCTATATGGTCCTGTAAGGATTTATGAAACCACAGGAACAACAGCACAACAACCAAGTGGTTTGGATCTTTCAAGCGGAAACGCTTGGGGAATTAGCTCTGATTCAAGCGGTCTGGTAGATGTTTATTATAGCAGTAATGGTTTTCTCGTTCAAAGCGCTCATCTTTCTCCAAGCCTTGTCCGGGAAACAGACTTCTTAGTAGGGAACTCTGCTAATCTTTTTGATGAAGAAGATTCACCACTAAGAAATACAGGCACGTGGACAGATAATATTAGCGATACGGAAACAAATTATGTTTTTCTTTATGATCATGATGGTCATTACTCAAAGCTCAAAATAGTAAACATGGGTGGCGGCGTACCCGGTGAACCCGCCTGGGTCGAAGTTCAATGGTATTACAACGATGTGCAACTGGATAACCGTTTCTAATTCTTCATATCAAGACGGTAATAATTGCCCTCACCTTTTCAGGTGGGGGTTTTTTATTGATTGATAACAAACTCTCAATTTCAGGTCAGAAGTTAATTTTGTACAGTTCGCTTTCTTAATTGCACAAGCACGGCACCAACAGCCGCAACTGCCATCCCCATAATTTCCTGCAAACTTATTCCTTCACCAAGAAAGATCCAGGCAAGAACCGCAATCTGAATTAGCATAGTTCCGTTTATTATACTCGATTCCATAGCTGTTAAAGTGCGCAGTGTGTAATTCCAGATGACGAATGCGACCGCAGTATTTATAATTGCAAGCCATAAAAGATAAATAATATTCTGTGTACTTATCGGTGGAAGACCCTGGAGAACAATTCCAATTGTAAGAAGAATAATAGAACCAAATCCCATGCTTATAACTGTAACCACAAATGGATTAAGTTTCCCGCTGCGGTTTATATCTCTTCCTAAAACTGCGGAAGAAGAGTTTGCAAGCACTCCAACCGTCATAACTATTAATCCAAGTGTTTTTGATTCACTCAAAGAAGCAGGGAAGAAATAAGTAACAATTCCTGCAATAAACAGAAATACGCCGCCCCATTGGAGAATTGTTGGATATTCACGCAGGAAGAAAATTGCCATTGCTGCAACAACAATAGGCGTAAAGTTTAACCATAGGCTTACTGTTACAGCAGGAAGAAGCTGCAGCCCCATAAACATTGCTCCCTGCGTAAAAGCTATAAAGAGCAAACCATACAAGCTGAGTTTCATCCATTCATTGCCGCTAAGAGTTTTAATTGCCGTTTTATTCTTTTTTGTGAAGGCAAAAGGAAGTAAACATAAAAAAGCAAACGAGTATCTTAAACCTGCATAAGTTATGGGTGGAATTTCAGCTAATCCCCATTTTATCAAAATGAAAGAGGTTGACCAGAGAAAGGTAACCAGCAGTGCAAGAAGAATGGCTTTTAGGTGAGATGGATGTTTCACATAACAAATATAAAAAGATTTTCTGAACAGATCAGAGTTTATACTTCAATCTGCTTGCAGGTGCGTTAGCTAAATCAGCTGTCAATTATTCAATTAAAATTTATGATGATTATCAATCTTATCCTGAGTTCCTCCAAAGATGATATCTTTAATATTATCCGAAGATAAAAATTCGTGCGGAAATCCCAGTTCAATTTGGCTTACTTCATCCAGCTTATTAAGCTGATCATCATTTAGAGAAAATTTAAGGCATTCCAGATTATCTTTTAATTGTTTTTCAGTTTTTGCGCCGATTATTGGAATTATTACCCCCGGCTGCTGCCTTACCCAGTTTAATGCAACTTGCGAAGCTGTTTTTCCAGTTTTTTTTGCAACTTTAATAACTTCGGCAGCAACTTTAAGTTTTTCATCACTAATCGATTTATAAATCTGTGCCCGTCCTGCTGCATTTCTTTTTTTGTTATACTTTCCTGTCAGTATTCCTCCATCCAAAACTCCCCATGGAGTTACGGCAATATCAAGCTTTCGTGCCATCGGAAGCAGTTCGCGCTCAACTGTTCTTTCCAGCAGACTGTATTTTATTTGCAAACCTACAAACTGTGTCCATCCTCTGAGTTCGGCGATAGCATTCATTCGCGATACAATCCAAGCCGGAGTATCAGAAATTCCTATGTATAAAATTTTTCCTGCACGAACCATATCATCCAGCGCACGAAGAACTTCTTCCTCTGGTGTTGTATAATCCCAGGCGTGCAGCCAGTAAAGATCGATGTAATCGGTTTTCAATCTTTTTAAACTTGCATCAAGTGCCTGCACCATATTTTTACGATGGTTACCCGAAAAGTTTGGATCATCTCTTCTCATGAATAGTGTATATTTAGTTGCAAGCACAAAGTGCCCTCTATCTGCATTAATAAATTCGCCAACATATTTTTCAGATGTGCCCTCAGTATACCTGTTGGCAGTATCAATAAAATTTCCACCTTCTTTTGCAAATACATCAAATACTTTTTTACTATCACTTTTATTAGAGCCCCATCCCCATTCTTCACCAAATGTCATTGTTCCAAGTGCAAGTTCTGAAACCCGTAAACCGCTTTTACCAAATAGTTTATACTGCATAATTATTCCTTATTTAATGTTTAGATTAAAATTATATCTGAAATTTTCATAAATCAAGAAAAATAAACAATCACCTTTACTCACTTTTTCATAAAGATAACCAATACACTTCATATCTTTTTGGAACTTACTATACATTTTACTTAATTTTAAATAGAATAGAGTGGCAGGAATTTATATGAGTTACATATTCAGACTTTTCCTTGTAATTGTTTTTATTGGCGCCTGCTCTGCGCAGGATGATAAGTATAAAAACGACCGGGAATCTATGGTCAAGCTGCAAATCGAGAATAGGGGTATAGATAACCAGCCGACTTTAAAATCAATGAAAACTGTCCCACGCGATAAGTTTGTTCCGCCAAATTTAATTGAACGAGCTTACGATGACGGACCGCTCCCAATTGGTTACGGGCAGACTATTTCCCAGCCATACATTGTTGCATACATGACCGCTGCAATTGATCCTGAAAAAGAATTTAAAGTATTAGAAATCGGAACCGGCTCTGGTTATCAAGCTGCTGTGCTTTCCGAAATTGTAAGTGATGTTTACACGATAGAGATAATAACGGAACTTTATAATACTGCAAGTAAAAGATTAAGGAAGCTTGGTTACAGCAATATTATTTCTAAAAATGCTGATGGTTATTACGGCTGGGAAGATTTTGCACCCTTCGATGCAATAATTGTAACTGCTGCAGCGGAGTATATTCCGCCGCCATTAATTAAGCAGCTTAAAGATGGCGGTAAAATGATTATTCCGGTTGGATCACCATTTTTAAATCAAACTTTAATCCTGATTGAAAAAGATGGAGAAGATATAACCACTACTGCTTTGCTTCCTGTTCGTTTCGTTCCGTTTACGAGGGGAAATTGAATAGCGATAATTCATATCTTGTAAAACTTTCCACCGCAATTGCTATTCTTTCTGTTTCACTTATAGCTTTTGAGCTAACTCTTATCCGGATACTTTCAATCGTTCAGTGGTACCATTTTGCATACATGGTTATTTCTGTAGCTCTGCTTGGCTTTGGTGCTGCAGGTACTTTTATAGCAGTATTCAGAGAATCTCTAATTGAAAAAACAGAAATACTTTTACCGTGGTTGATGGTTCTTACAAGTTTGCTTATGTCTATCTCAGTTACTATTTCCCAAACACCATTATTCAGTTTTGATTCATACAAACTTTTTTCCGATTTCTCCCACTTCTGGAAACTTATTGCAACCTATATGATTTTTTTCCCTCCCTTCTTCTTCGGTGCTTTAGCAATCGGTTTGGCTTTTGTTAAATATGTAAACAGGATAGGAACTCTCTACTCTGCAAATATGATTGGCTCTGGAGTTGGTGGTTTGCTTGCTGTGCTTCTTATGTGGTGGTTTTTCCCGCAGAAGCTTCCCGCGGTGGTTTCAACACTTGCTTTTTTTGCCGCAGTAATAATTGTACCGCAAAAACTAAGAGCAGGATTTTCATTAGTAATAGCGGCTGCAGTTGCCCTGCTTTCATTTTTTTACATCAGTTCTCCATCGCTTAACATCTCAGAATACAAAAGTATCTCCAAAACTCTAAACCTTCCCGAATCGAAAGTGGTTCAAAGAGAAAGCAGTCCTTACGGGACAATAGAAATTGTTTCATCAAAGCATTTAAGATATGCGCCCGGTTTAAGTATAAAATATCCGGGGATTATATCTGTTAATAATGCTGCATTCAATAACGGCGATTGGCTGGGACCATTAATCTCTTTGCAAAATGATTCGCTAAATTACCTGGCATACTCAACGGGAATGCTTCCTTACATCATCAGCAAGAGAAAAGATGTTCTTATCCTCAATTCGGGAACAGGAAGGCAGGTGAATACAGCGCTCTATAACAATGCACAAAAAGTTATTGCTGTTGAACCTAATAAAGCTTTGCTGGAATTGTTAACCAACGATTTTACAAATGAAGTTGGAGCCATCTACAACAAACCGGAAGTGCAGATAAGAAACATTTCGCCGCGAACATATTTGTTATCTCCTCATCCAAAATTTGATTTGATAACCCTGCCGGTGATCAGTTCTTTCGGGGGAACATCAGGATTGTTTGCATTACAGGAAGAGTATCTACTTACCAAAGAATCTTTTGGGGAGATGTGGAGAACGCTCAAAGATGACGGGGTGATAAGCATCAACACTTGGATTGACTATCCTTACAGGAACCCACTTAAAATAATCTCCACACTTGCAGAAGTTATTGATGAGCATGGTATAAAAGATATTTCAAAACATATTGCCGCAATTAAAAACTGGAATACAATAAGCATAATTGTAAAGCGGTCTCAAATCACCTTTGATGAAGGTGAAAAGATCAGAACGTTTTGTAAAGAAATGAATTTTGATCCGGTTATACTTCCGGGTTTAATACAAGAAGAAAGGGAGCGCTTTAATAAATTACAGGATGATTCATTTTACAGGATGATTGATAAAATTCTTTCTTCTGAAGATGAAAGAGAATCCGTTTATTCTAATTACTCATTTAATATAAAACCTGCTACTGATAACCAGCCGTACTATTCGCAGTTTTTGCAATTTAAAAGTATTCCGCTTCTTGCAGAACTTTTCGGCAGCAATGCAGTTCCTTTCTTTGAAGTGGGTTATATACTACTTTACTTAACTTTTTTTCAGATCCTGCTTATCTCATTTATCTTAATTATTATCCCGCTTTTTAAACTCGGTTGGAAAGGTGAGAGCAGAAGCTGGACATTTTTATATTTTTGCGGACTTGGAATCGGATATATGTTTATTGAAATCGTTTTAATACAAAAGTTCACACTCTATTTTGGAAATGTAATTTATTCTGCAGCAGCAGTGGTTTCTCTTATGCTTATCTCTTCAGGTTTTGGAAGCTGGTTCTCACAAAACTTATATGCAAAACCAAGCCGGATTGTTGGGGTAACCGCATTAATTATTCTTTCGTTAATAATATATTTAATTTTTCTTACACCAATCATAAAAACCACAATTGCCTTTACACTGATCG